>JBIJDW010000145.1:0-7654 GCA_044343885.1 Kiritimatiellia bacterium | reverse complement strand
CGCCCGTGGCGATGCTCACCGACCACCAGTGCTGGTCGCCCTGGTCCTCGTCGTTGACGTCCTGGCCTCCGAAGGGGCTGGTGGGTCGGTAGGGCCGGTCCGGGTCGAGGCTTTTCATCAGGCCGGGAATCAGCTCATGCTCCAGAACCGTGCTGGTGTTGGACTCACAGCCGGGGTACCAGTTGTTGTCGAACGCCCAGTCCGATTCATTGCTGCCGCACCACAGCGCGATGGAGGGGTGATTGCGGAGGCGCGGCACGGCCACTGCGAGTTCGTCGGCAAGCTGCTGGCGGAAACCGGCGTCGTCGCCGGGATAGATGAAGCAGGCCATCATGAAATCATGCCACAGCAGAATGCCGTTCGCGTCGCAGTAGTCATAGAAGTCGTCTTCTTCAAAGATGCCGCCGCCCCAGACGCGCAGCATGTTGATGTGGGCATCGCGGACCAGCGTCAGCAGGTGCGTGCGCCGCTCCGGCGTGATGCGCGCGGGGATGCCATCGGACGGCGCCCAGTTCGCCCCGTTGATAAAGCACTTCTCGCCATTGACCACGAACGTGAACGTCCGGCCTCCGGGGACGGCCGGGTTCGGCTCCTGCGCGAGGGTGATCTCGCGGATGCCGAAGCGCGTGGTGCGGGTCACGCAGGTCGCGTCCCCGTGCGTCAGCCGCGTCTCGAGCGTATACAGATGCGCCTTGCCCAGCGGGCGCGGCCACCACAGGCGCGGGCGCGTGACTTCGAACGCGGTCTCGATGCAACGCCGGCCCGGCGCCACGGCGGCGAGCGGCAGCGTCCGCTCGCCGATGCCGGGAATGGTCAGCGTCAGCGTGGCGTCCGTCGGGGCGTTGGTCACGTTCTCGATCTCGGCGGCGACCGTGACGATCGCGCGGCCCTTGCCGACGAGCCGGGTGCGGACCCAGACATCGCGCAACGCCACGGGGTCGAGGATTTCCAGTCGCACCGGCCGCCAGATGCCGCAGTTGACCAACCGTGGCGCCCAGTCCCATCCAAAGGTAAAGGCCGCCTTGCGCGTCCAGATGCTCTCGTGAGTGCCCTGTCCATATTTCGCCAGCGGCTTGCGTTTGGCCTCCGCCACACCCGCGTCCAGACGGATCAGCACGGTATTGTCGCCGGAGCGCAAGGCGTGCGTCACATCGAAGCGGTGCGCGATCAGGGCGTTGGCGGCGCGGCCGATCGCGACGCCGTTGATCCAGAGCCTCGCGTGGTAATCCAGCCCCTCGCAGACCAGCTCCGCGCGCCGGCCAGGTGCGCCGTCGAAATGAAAGCGGCGGCGATACCACCAGGCCCGGTCCTCGACCCAGTCGCAAGCCAGCGCGTTGCGATCATAAAGCGGCTCGGTGATCCGCCCCTGGCGCAGCAGGTCCACATGCACCTCGCCGGGGACGACGGCCTCGAGCGCCGCATCCCACTCCGCAGCGTCCGGCGCAGACTCGTCGCCGCCCGCGATCAAGGGTTTTTCGAGCAGTTGCCAGACATCATTCAGTGCGATTGTTTGCATGGTCATTTCCTTACTTTTGGGTGAGCCGCAAAGTATGCGACAGACACGGGCAAAAGGTCAATCCTTCTCGCACTAACCGATTCCCGCGTCGTTGCGGTCGGCTCTCCATTTGCGCTATACTCACTCCCCATGATGAAACGTCTTCCTGAAATTCTCGCCCCCGCCGGTGACATGACCTGCCTGCAGGCCGCGCTCGACGCCGGCGCAGACGCGGTGTACCTCGGCCTCGACACGCTCAATATGCGGCGGCTGGCCACGCGCAACTTTACCCGCGCGTCCCTGACCGAGGCATCGCAGCGCTGCCGCGCGCGCGGCGTGCGCCTCTACCTCACCCTCAACACCATCGTTTACGAGCACGAGCTGCCGGAGCTGGAGGCGACGCTGCGCGACGCGGCGCCGTGGATCGACGCCGCCATCGTCGCGGACTGGGCAGCCGTCGAGGCCTGCAAGCGCCACGGGGTCCCTATCCATATCTCCACCCAGATGTCGTGCTCCAACTCGGCCGCCGCCCGTTTTCTCAAGGCCCAGGGCGCCAGCCGTATCGTGCTGGCCCGCGAGTGCACGCTGAAGGAAGTCGCCGAGATCGCCCGATCCGCCGAGATCGAGATTGAAACCTTTGTTCACGGCGCGATCTGCGTGGCGGTCTCCGGCCGCTGCCTGCTTTCGCACGACGCCTATGGCTGCTCCAGCAGCCGCGGCGAGTGCCACCAGCCCTGCCGTCGCGAATTCCTGATCCACGAGGTGCGCGAGGGCGATAACGCGAACGCCGCTTTTCGCGTCACGCCGCACACGGTGCTCTCCGCCCGCGACCTCTGCTCGCTTCCGTTTGTGGATCAGCTCGTGACAGCGGGCGTCGCCGCGCTCAAGATCGAGGGCCGCGCACGCAACCCCGAGTATGTCAAGGCCACCGTCGCCGCCTACCGCGCCGCCGTCAGCGCCGTGGCCGACGGCACCTTCTCGCCAGCGCTCGCGGAACGCCTCACGGCCGCGTGCGCCGCCGTCTACCACCGCGAGTTCAGTTGCGGCCTCTTCCACGGCCGACCCGGCACCGGGCAGTTCACGAACACCGACGAGAATCAGGCGACCAGCAAGAAACTGCATGTGGGAATCGTGCTAAACTACTACCCGAAAGCCCGCATGGTGCAGATCCAAATCCAAGACCAACCCGTAGCCCTCGGCGACGCGCTCGCCATCCACGGCCCAACCACCGGCGTGGTCGAGCTGGCCGTAACCGCTCTGCGCCGCGAAGACGAGGTCTGCGTCCGTGCCGAGCGCGGCACCTGGGTCACGCTTCCCTGCGAATCGCGCGTCCGCATCAACGACAAGGTGTTCGTAGTGAGGGCGGCTAGTGCTGCATATCGGACTGACACGGATCGTACGGTGGATGCGCCACCTGAGGAACGCGCATGCCGCCCGTAAGATAAAGTTCCGGCACGTCACGACAGACAAACTTCAGCACCGTGCACACCGCGTCGGGAGCCGCCTCCGGCAGATCCGTGATGACCACCTTGTCGCCCTGTTGGGTGAACGCGACCGGCTTGCCGGAATGCAGGAAGCTGATCCGCTCCACGACCGTATTGAGACCGGCCACCACCAGACGGGGACCCGGCCAGTACCGCACGAAATGGTACAGGTTCTTTCCCTTCCGCGTGAACGACGCCGTGAATGTGCCTTGATGCGTCCATTCGCTGCTCGGCGCCTTCCGATCCATCAATCCCCAGGTAAACAGATCGGTATCCCGCACCGCCTCCCCGTTCCGCTCCATCCACCGGCCGACCCGCTCCAGAATCTCGACGGACTCCACCGGCACTGAGCCATCGCCGCGCGGGCCGATGTTCAACAGCAGGTTGCCGCAGGCCGCAGCCGCCGATCCCAACAGGCTGACCACCTCGTCGGTCCCTTTCCAATGGTGATCGCCACGGTGATAGCTCCAGTGATCGTTGAAGGTGATGCACCCCTCCCAGGGGCGCCAGGGCGTGGGCGCAGACATGTGGCCCTCCGGAGTCCCGAAATCGCCCGGCAGCCCGTTGCGGCCATTGAATAAGATGTGCGGCTGAATCTGCCGGACCATGGCGTTCATCTTTTCTGCCTGCCACTCCGTTGCGCTGAACGGCCACCACCCGTCGTACCACAGCACGTCGATCGGGTTGAACCGGGTGACGAGTTCCTTCAGACGGGCAAACGTATTCCCGATGAACGCCTCGTACGCATCTTTGCTCTCCAACGCGTCTACGGCATCCGGCGTGTCCGTCCAATTGTTCAGACTATGGTAAAGGGAGACGCGTAATCCGTGTTTGCGGGCCGCCTCGACAAATTCCGCCACCAGGTCGCGCTTGGCATAGTGCATGGAATTGAAGTCGGAGAGGGCGGTGTCGTAGAGGCGAAAGCCATCGTGATGCATCGTGGTAAGCGTCACATACCGCATGCCGGAACGGGCGGCCAGATCGCAGATGAAGTCCGCGTCAAAATTCACCGGATTGAACTGTTTCGCCAGCGCCCGCATTTCGTCCCGACTGAGGCGCTCGCGGTTCATCATCCATTCTCCGCGTCCGGGAATGCTGTACAGCCCATAATGGACAAACAACCCAAACCGCGCCTTCACAAACCAATCCACATGCTTTTGCGACATGACCACTCCCTTCTCCGTCTGATTCCCGTTATCGCCCTATCGTCAGCGCCGCGCGCATCGCCGCCAGGTCGGCCTGAAGCCCCGTCCAGAGGGTGAACGAGGCGGCGCCCTGATGGATCAGCATGCCGAGGCCGTTCTGCGTGGCCGCGCCAGCCGTCTGCGCGGCGCGCATGATCGGCGTGACCGGCGTCGTGTAAACCAGATCATAAACCTTCTGTCCGCGATGGAAGGCGTCGGCGCCCAGCGGAAAAGGGTCGCCGTCGTGCAACCCGAGCGACGTGCATTGGACGACCAGATCCGCGTCGCGGCAGGCCGCCGTCCACGCCTGCGCATCGCCGGAGGTCTGGCGCACAGGTACGCCGGGTGCGAGGTCGGCCAACTCGGCGGCGAGTGCGGTCATCCGTTCGGGCGTGCGGTTGGCGAGCGCCACCGCGCGCGCCCCGGCACAGGCGCAGGTGATGGCGATCGCGCGGCCCGCGCCGCCACAGCCGAAGACCAGTACCGACCGGCCCGCTGGCGAGCAGCCCAGCGATTCTTCCAGATCGCGCAGAAAGCCGATGCCATCGGTGTTGAAGCCGGTCAGGCCGCCGTCCGCATCGAAACGAAGGGTGTTGACCACGCCGAACCGCCGAGCCGATTCGTCGAGACGGTCGCAGATGTCGTACGCCGCCCGCTTCAGCGGAAGGGTGCAGTTCACGCCGCCCGAACGGAAGTCGCCCAGGTTTGCGGCGAGATCCGCCTCGACGACATCGCGCCGCTCGTAGACCGCATCCAATCCTAGCGCGCGGAAATTCGCGTTGTGCATCGCCGGCGAGAGCGAATGGGCCACCGGATGACCAAATACCGCAAAACGACGTTCAGGCATCGCACTTTCAACTTTCCGCTATTAGCTTTCGGCGCGCGCAACGGCGATCTGACCCGAGCGCGAGAGATCGAGGATCGTGTAGGGCTTGAGCAACAGCATGAAATCGGAAACGACGTCGGACGATCCGACCATCTGCAGGGAGACCGAGCGCTCGGTCTCCCCGGCGACCGCCGCCTGAAAGCGTGTGGTGAGCTCGAGGATTTCGGCGCGCTGCGCCACCGAGTCGGTCGCGATCTCCACCAAAATCAGTTCGCGGTCGAGATGGCGGGCGCCCGTGACATCGGTCACGCTGATCACGTCCACGAGCTTGCCCACCTGCAGGGTCACTTGCTCGAGCACGTGGTCGTCACCGGGGACCACCAGCGTCATCTTCGAAATGGCCGGATCCTGCGTCGGCCCCACGTTGAGCGTTTCGATATTGTAGCCACGCCCCGAGATGAGTCCGACGATGCGCGCCAGCACGCCGGGTTTGTTTTCCACAAGAGCAGTGATGATGTGTTTCATAATGATTTTCCTTCCCTGAACACTGAAACCTGAAACCTGTCTCCCCTCCCGGCCGCCCCTAGGCGGCCAGGCGTCAATCCACGATCATGGCCGACACGGCTGCGCCGGGCGGCACCATGGGGAACACGTTGGCGTCGGGATCGACGATGCATTCGATGACCCACGGATGGGGGTCAGCAAAGGCGCGTTCGAGGGTCGGCGCGACCTCGGCGGGCCAGGTCACCCGCGCAGCGCGCATGCCATGGGCCTCGGCCAGCTTCACGAAGTCAGGCCGGTAGACGGGCGCGGCGTCGTGGCGGATACGCTCGTTGACAGGACGATTGGACGAGCCCAGCACCACGGCGGAATAGCGCTTGCCGTAGAACATCTGCTGCCACTGCCGCACCATGCCGAGATGGCCGTTGTTGAGGATGATGGTCTTGACCGGGATGTTATGCTCCACGGCCACGACCAGTTCCTGGGCGTTCATCTGGATGCCGCCGTCGCCGCAGATCGCCACGACCAGTTCGCCCGGCCGGGCGAGCTGGGCGCCGATTGCTGCCGGAAGGCCGAAGCCCATGGTGCCGAGGCCGCCGGAGGAGATGAACGAGCGGGGCTGGACGTGGCGAATGAACTGCGTGGCCCACATCTGATGCTGCCCCACATCGGTCACGATGATCCCCTGGCCTTTGCGCAGCCGGTCAATCTCCTCCAGCACAAACATCGGCTGGAGCACCGTGTCGCTGTGGTTGTACTTGAGCGGATACCGCTGTTTGATCGCATCCAGTTCGGCGAGCCAGGCCGCATGGGCAGCGGGGCGGACGAGCGGGAGGAGTCCTTCGGCCGCCTCGCGGGCGTCGCCGCGGATGGGAAAATCCACGCGGACGCTCTTGCCGATGGCGGAGGGGTCGATGTCAATGTGCGCGATCTTGGCACGGGGGGCGAACTCGGCGATCTTGCCGGTCACGCGGTCGTCAAAGCGCGCGCCCAGTGAGATCAGCAGGTCGCACGCGCTCACGGCAAGATTCGCCACGGCCGCGCCGTGCATTCCCAGCATGCGCAGGGCAAGGGGGTCATCCTCGGGAAAGGCACCCAGTCCCATCAGGGTGGTGGTGACGGGAATGTTCGCCTTGCGGGCGAGCGCGGTGAGCGGGCCGGATGCGTTGGCGGAAATGGCACCGCCGCCCACGTAGAGCACGGGGCGCTCGGAGCGGTTGATCGCCTCGGCCAGCGCGGCCAAGGCCTCGGGCGCGATCACCGCGCCGGGATTATAGCTGCGCAGGGAGACCGATGCCGGAGGGCGCGCGGCGGTGAGCTGACGCTGCACGTCCTTGGGAATGTCGATCAGCACCGGGCCGGGTTTGCCGCTGGTGGCGATATAAAACGCCTCAGCGATGGCGGCGGGGATCTCGTCGGCCGAGCGGACGAGCGTGTTGTGCTTGGTCACGGCGCGGGTGATGCCGATGATGTCCGCCTCTTGAAAGGCATCGTTGCCGATCGCCGAGAGCGCCACCTGGCCCGAAATGCACACCATCGGAATGCCATCCATGTGGGCTGTGGCGAGACCGGTCACGGTATTGGTTGCGCCGGGACCGGAGGTCACCAGACAGACGCCGGGTTTGCCTGTGGCCCGCGCATAGCCATCGGCCATGTGCACCGCACCCTGTTCATGACGGGAGAGGATGAAGTGGACCGGGGAGAGGCAGAGCACATTGAAAATGTCCAAGACGGTGCCGCCGGGGTAGCCGAAGACCACCTCGCAGCCCGCATGTTCGAGCCCATCCACCACGCATTGCGCGCCACTGCGCGTGTCCGTATTCTGCGCTTCCTTCTTCTTCATGTGCATCTCCCCTGTTGTCTATCCTGAACCCTGAACACTGAAACCTGAAACCTTTTATTGCGCTCGCCATCGAACAAAAAACCCACCGCCCTCTGACGGGTGCGGTGGGTGCTTTTTGGGGAGTGGGGGCAATCGGTGTGATTAAGCCGTCCCACGGTCTGCACCCGCCGCAGCCGTCGTTACGACGCCTACGCCTACAAGCAGAAAGCCGCCGCGCCCGAAGGCGGCGACGTGCGTCCAACTGTTAGAGGGGTGCAAAATCATGCGTTTACGATAGCCGATGGTTGGCGTGATGTCAACCGGATATTTAATTTTGAAATT
>JBIJDW010000144.1:0-7656 GCA_044343885.1 Kiritimatiellia bacterium | reverse complement strand
CGGATCGAACAGGCGCTATACACAAACGCCACGCCCACCAGCAGCGCGCCGATGATCGACGCCAAGAGCGTCATGTTCATTCGCAACATCCACCCGAACGACTTGGAGGTGTTCATGTCTGGCCTCCGGTGGCGGCGTGAGCGTCAGCGGATGGCGCCGCCGCTCCCCTACCCTCCGTCGGTGGCGGCGTCTCGGCCGCGCCGAAGAGGGCCGAAAGCAACCGCCGCACGATGGGACCTGCGGCTGTTCCGCCCGTATCGGCGGCGTCTTCGATCACAATGGCCATCGCCACAGCCGGGTTCTCGGCCGGCGCATAGGCGATCATCCAGGCGTATTTTTTAAGCCGCGCACCCGTCCCGTACTCCGCCGTCCCGGTCTTGCCCGCTGCGGTCACGGCACTGCCGAGCACGTGGCGCGCCGTGCCGTGGCTCACCGCATCCTCCATGCCCCGGCGAATGACGGCCAACTGCTCCGGACGCCACAGAACGGTCCGCACCACGCTGCCACCCGGCGCCTCGGACTGCACGATGCGCGGACGCAGCACACGGCCGCCGTTGGCGATCGCCGCAGTCGCCACGGCCATTTGCAGCGGCGATACGAGCAGGTCGCCCTGGCCGATGCTCATGTAGCACGTGTCTCCCACGCGCCACGCGTCGTGATAAAGCGTCCGCTTTCGCGCTGCGTCCGGAACCAGCCCCGCATATTCCTCCGGAAGATCAATCCCCGTGACCGCACCCAGACCCAGTTCGTGCGCCATCTGCCGGATCGGTTCGGCGCCGATTTGCGCGGCTATCTGGCAGAAATATCCATTGCAGGAGACCTGCAGGGCCTGCTGCAAATTCACCGTCCCGTGCTGCGTGTTGTGTGAACAATTGATATCCTTCGGCTTCATCACATATTTCCCGTGGCACGTATAGGTGTCGGCCATGGAGAAACCGCCTTCGCCCATTGCGGCCAGCCCCACAATCACCTTGAAGGTGCTCCCCGGCGGGTAGCGCCCCTGCACCGCGCGGTTGAATAGAATGTCGCCCGGATCGCGCCGGATCGCTTCCCAGCGCGCCCGCGTCGGTGCGGGGGTCATCTCGTTGGGATCGAATGTCGGCGCGCTCGCCAACGCCAGCACATCGCCGTTGCGCACGTCCAGCACCACGCCCGCCCCGACCTGCCCAGCGAGCGCCCGCTCCAGCTCCCGCTGCACGACGTTGTCTATCGTCAGAGTCACATCCCGCCCTGGCTTGGGATCCGTCCCGGTCAGCTCCAGCCGCCGATAGCCAGACACGTCCACTCGAATCAACCGGCACCCCGGAACCCCCTCCAGCGCGTCGTTGTACTGCGCTTCAATCCCCGCACGCCCGCACATTCCGAGCAGCATAAAATGGTACCGCTCGTCGTTCACCGGCTCGGGCCTCTCCCGTCCGGCGTAACCGAGCACATGCGCCGCCAGCGAACCTTGAGGATAAATCCGTTCCGGCTGCACATACACATCCACCCCCGGCGCAGCGACCACCCGTTCCTCAAACCGGGCCAACGTCAGTTCGTCCACATTCTGCCAGACCGTCAACGGCAGCGGCAGCCGCTTGCGCACATGGGTCGCAATCTCCTCGCGCGTCAGCGTGCGTGGCTGCCCGATGATCGCCGCCACCGCATCGAGCTGCGCCTCGACCGCATCGATGGTATTGGCCCAGCCGCCCGGACGGCGCAGCTCTTCCATGAACACGGCCAGACACGGGTTCGGGCGGTTGTCGGCGAGGCATACGCCACGACGGTCATAGATCCGGCCGCGCGGGCTGGGAAGCAGCACCCGCCGAATGCTCTGGCGGTTCTGACGTCCGGCAAAAGCCGAAGCGCGCGTGACCTGTACATCGTGCAGCCGCCATCCGAGGATGGCGATACCGATGGCAAAACAGATCCCTAATACCGGGATGCGCCAGCCGTCAAACGTTTGCGTTGTGCCACGGAACTCCATCACCCGGTTCCGCTCCTTTCACGTTTCCGGCCAGGCTGTCCAGCCACTGACATACACAAAAAACCGCCCATCCCATCCCCGCGCCAATCCCGGCGGAAGCGATCAGCCCGCGCAGACAGTCCTCCCAGCCGATTCCGCCCACGAACACCGCGTACCAGATCGCCTGCCCCGGCGCCGCAACCACCAGGATCGCCATTCCCCGCCAGAAGGCGTTTTCAGAAACGTATCGCCGCACCGAGCGGATCACCCCGCACAGGATGAGCAGCCAGACGGTGGTCACCGGGAATGGCAGGCCACTGCAGACATCGGTGAGCGCGCCGAGCCACAGCGCAGCGGTCAACGCCAGCGGCAGTTCGCGCGACAGGGCGTAATAGGCGGCGACCGCTGTCAGCAGCGGCGGCTTGGTGGCCATCCAGCTTGCGGACGGCAAGAGGGTCTGCACCGTGGCGGCAACCACGGTGAGCGCCAGCAGGACAGGAAGGTCGAGCCTCATGCCCCCCCCTTTTCGCTGACGAGGACACTCACTTCGTCGAGCAGCCAGACGTCGGCCGCGGGCATCACCGACGCCTCGCGATAGAGGCCGTCCGTCGTGATGCGCGTCTCCAGAAGATAGCCGACCGTCAACCCCCGCGGAAAGCCGCCTCCCAACCCCGACGTCACCACTCGCGTGCGCGGCGACGGCTCGAAATCGCGCCTCAGATAGCGCAGCCTGAGGGGGTCGGCCACATAGATCATCGCCAGCATCCGCGTCTCGGATGATCGCCCGCCCGCCCCGCTCAATACCCCGCGTACGCCTCCCAGCTCAGGCCGCCCCGTCTCCAGCTCGCAGGCTACCCTGAAATTGGAGTCGGTGATCAGCAACACGTCGGCCGTATGAGCCGAAACCGCCGTCACGCGCCCCACCAGCCCCGCCGCCACCACCACCGGGTTACCCGCAGCAATCCCGTGGTCGGCCCCTTTTCCAATCACCAGAGTGCCCCACCAGCCAGCCGCCCCTCCGCGCTCCAGCACCGGGCTTGGTACCGTTCGAAATCCCGGCTGAGGCGGCAGCGCCAGCATCACCCGCAGACGACTGTTTTCCTGCGCCATCCGTTCCAATTCGCCCTCGACCAGACGCAGTCGAGCCACTTCGCGATCCAATTCCGAAACACGCGCCGAGAGATCGAGACGGGAAAAAGAGACGGCCACACGATTGACCACGTGGCGTCGGAAATAGACAAGGCCCCTCTGGTACGGGGAAAGCGCCTCCCGCGCAGCGGGCTGCAACACAACCCGAACGCCCCCCGCCAGTAATACAACCAGCGAGATCGCAAAAAACAGCCACACTTTTTTAGGCTTCACCCATCCGCCCCGTTTGCTCTTCTGAATCGGGGGGAAGTCAACCCGCACTCAAGAAAAAGACATCCATGCCACGATCAACTGCGGCGCATCACGCTGCGCGCCAGCAGCGACAGCTCGCCCAAAACCACGCCCGTCCCCTCGGCCACCGCGCTCAGCGGATCGTCGGCCAGTGTCACCGGCAAGGCCGTCTGTTCCGCGATCAGCTTGTCCAAGCCCCGCAACAGCGCGCTGCCTCCCGCCAGAACAATACCCCGGTCGACCAAATCGGCCGACAACTCGGGCGGCGAATTCTCCAGCGCGTTGCGGATGACATCGACAATCGCCGAAATCGGTTCCTGCAGCGCCTCCCGGATCTCCTCCGACGTGACATGAAGTGTCTTTGGCAGCCCGGCCACCAAATCTCGGCCTTTGACGGCCATCCGCTTTTCCTCTTGCAGCGGATACGCCGAACCGATGGTAATCTTGATTTCTTCTGCGGTTCGCTCCCCAATCATCAGATTATAAACCCTGCGCATGTACTGCACGATGTATTCGTCCATGACGTCGCCGCCAACCCGAATACTCCGCGAACAGACAATACCTGCCAATGAGATCAGTGCGACTTCACACGTGCCGCCACCGATATCCACGATCATGTTGCCCGCCGGTTCCTGAACCGGCAACCCCACCCCGATCGCGGCAGCCATCGGCTCCTCGATCAGAAAGACCTCTCGCGCACCTGCGTGCTTGGCCGACTCCTGGACCGCACGCTTCTCAACCTCGGTGATGTTGCTGGGCACCGCAATGATGACGCGGGGCTTCACCAGCTTGTGAGGATGCACCTTGCGGATGAAATACCGGATCATCGCCTCGGTGATATCGAAATCGGCGATCACCCCGGATTTCATCGGACGAATCGCCTCGATGTTTCCCGGCGTGCGGCCCAGCATGCGCTTGGCTTCCTCGCCCACCGCCAGAATGCGCTTGGTCCCCTTCTGGATGGCCACCACCGAAGGCTCGCGAAGCACAATCCCGCGATCTTTGACATACACGAGGGTATTGGCCGTCCCTAGGTCAATGCCAATGTCGTTGGAAAAAAGACTCAAAAACTTGTTCAGCATGCGCGTTCTTCCTGCGAGTTCACAGAAACCTCGCCTGTGCAAAAGTAGACAGTGCTGGTCAGTGTGGCGTAAAGGCGAACACGGGTCAAGCCCAAAAATGTCCAATGATCATATTTTATCATTCGGGCGGGCGGCCTTGGCCAGTTCCCGCAGATGGGAAAGGTCCAATTTCCCGGTTGGCAGAAGCGGCAGAGCCTCGATAGGCACACAGTCTTCAGGGCCGGGTTTCCACAGGTTGGGGAGCGGGGCGGCGGCAATCGCCGCATGAATCACCTCCACCGGGCCGGCGGCTGGCGTGTAGAAAAGGACCAGACGTTCGCCGCGGCGGTCGTCGGGTACCGCAGTCACGGCCACGACCGGCTCGGTTTGCCCCGTGGCCTGCTGCACCGCCTCCTCGATCGCGCCATGCGGCACCATCTCGCCACCCAGCTTGCTGAAACGCGCCAGCCGGTCGGTGATGCGCACAAAGCCATCCTCGTCCATGCAGGCGATGTCGCCCGTGCGGTACCATCCGTCGACGATGGCGGCGGCCGTCAGATCCTCGCGGTTCAGGTAGCCGAGCATGACGTTGGGGCCCTTCACCAGCAGCAAGCCGGGCGTGCCGGATGGCAGGCCGCAGCCGGTTTCAGGATCCACCACCTTCATCACCACGCCGGGCACGGGCAGTCCGACGGAACCCGGCTTCGAGCCGATCTGTTGCGCGCCGCCAACCGACACGTCGGGCACGCTGAAGGCCGCCACGGGTGAAAGCTCGGTGGCACCGTACCCCTCGCGCGGCGCGACGCCGAAGCGCGCCTCGAATGCCTCGGCAACCGCGGAACGCAGCCGCTCAGCGCCGGTGGCCACAAAGCGCAAACGACGGAAATCGGCGGGTTCAATCTTGCGCGTGTAAAGCGCCAGGAACGTGGGCGTCGAGAACAGTAGCGAACACGCGTGCTCCCGGCAGGCTTTGCCGATACCGGCGGCATCGAGCGGATTGGCGTGATAGGTCACCGGCACACCGCTGAGCACCGGGTGCCAAATGCTGGCCGTGAAACCGAAGGAGTGAAAAAACGGCAGCGCCGCGAGCAGACGGTCATCCGCGCGCGTCTCAAAAACCATGCGCAACGACTCCACGTTCGAAAACAGGTTGTGGTGACTGAGAACGATGCCCTTGGGCGTGCCAGTGGATCCGGACGAGAAGAGGATGGCCGCCGGCGTATCGCCGCCAAAACCGGCGGCACGGCGCACGATCAGACGCACGGGCAGCAGCAGGCCGACCAACGCCGCGAACCCGCGGCGCATGCGGGAGGCATGCAGAATCGCGGCAATGTCGAGCTGCCCGGCCGGTAGATCGTGAATGTTCAGACGGGCGAGCAGCGCGGGCGATGTGATGACCACGCGGAGGCCGCTCTGCGTGATCGCCGAACGCAGCGCTTCGGGCGAGGCGGTGAAGTTGAGATTCACGGGAACCAGCCCGGCCACCTGGGTGCCGACGTTCACCAGCGCCCCGGCCACAGAAGCCGGAAGCAGAATGCCGACCGGCGTCCCCGGCGGTCCCAGGTGCCTTAGGCGCGCGGCGCAGAGGCAGGCGCCTGCTGCGGCGGACCAGCCGGTCAGGGACCAGCCCAGCGTATCGGCCAGCAGCGGCCGCCAGGCCCGCTGCCGCAAAGCCCGCAAGGCCGCCTCGCCCAGCGGCCGGCGGCCCTGCTTGCGTTCCGCAAAGTAGTCGCATGAGAGTTCGGTAACGGCTTGCTGCACCTGATCGTGCGGCGTATCGGTCGGAAGCGGCCGACCGTAGATCACCGAGATCGGATAGCGACCCAGTCGCGGCAGGCGTCGAATGCCGCTGCCCCGGTAGTAACTGCCCATCGATCCCCACGCGCCGCCGAGATAAACGGGGATAATCGGCGCGCCGGTACCCTTGACGACCT
Organism: Kiritimatiellia bacterium; assembly: GCA_044343885.1. Lineage (GTDB taxonomy): Bacteria > Verrucomicrobiota > Kiritimatiellia > RFP12 > JAAYNR01 > VGWG01. Next base: position 1,336 of record JBIJDW010000144.1, on the reverse strand, counting down.
TTTCGAAGCCCCGACGAAAGGCTCGGATATGGCCGGTGCGCGTCAGCTCGCCTTCAGGGAAGATCACCACCAGGTAGCCCTCCTGCACCGCCTTGCGCGCGGCTTGGATGGCGGCGGCAAGCTGGCGCGGCGGGTCATCTCCGGAAATCGGAATGCAGTTGAGAATGCGAAAAACCCATCGTAGCAGGCGCCACTCCTGATAAATCCCGCGCCACACGACAAACCGCAACCGGCGCTGTTGCGTGGCAATCAGCAGAGCCGCGTCCAGATAGGATGCGTGGTTGCTCACGATCAGCGCGCCGCCGCTCTCAGGCACATGGGCCAATCCGGACACCCGCACCCGGCAGAGCAGGCGCGTGAAGACCAGCACGACGAAACGCGTGAGGAAGTCGGGCAGCACACGCACCGCCAGCACGCCGGTCACGAGCGTCATCGCGCCCAGCACGGCGAAGCCATGGGCCGGCGTCAATCCAATCGCCCGATTGCCGGCGATGATGCCCTGCGCGGCTAGCACGCCGAGCCAGCCGATGAAGGACGCGGCCGCCACGGCCTCTGCGCGGCGATCGGCTGGCGCGTCGCGCTGAATGAAGGCGTCGAGCGGAATCAGGAATAGTCCGCCGCCCACCCCGGTCAGCACCAGCAGCACGGCGACGGTCGCGATGCTGTGCGGCGCCAGCCCAAACACCAATGCGCCGAAGGCCATGACCAGCACGCCGATGGGCACGATGCCGAACTCGATCAGCCGCCCCGACAGCCGCCCGGCCAGCCAGCTCCCTGCGCTGATGCCGGCGGCGGCGACCAGGAACAGATAGGCGCTGCTCTCCTGGCTCATGCCCATGTGCTGCACGCCGTAGGAGAGGATGTTCCCTTGAACAAAAGCGCCCACGAGACTGAAAAAGGCCGATCCAAAAATGGCACCGATGAGGTAATCATGCGCCCGCAAATCCCGCAACGTCCGCCAGACATCGTCACAGACAAACCAGGAGACCTTTCGCGCCGTCCCGGCGGCACACGTGCGCCCCACGAGCAGCGAAGCGATGAAGCCGATCACGGCGAGGGCGATGGCCACGCCCTGCGCGTCGACGTAGTTCCCGTGGCAGCATTCGATGATCCACGGCGCCAGGCCGAATGCGGCGATGATCGCCAGGTAGGTGCAAACCACAACCACGGCGTTGCCGCGCGAAAGCTCCGGTGGCCGGACCAGCTCGGGCAAAATGCTGTACTTGGCCGGACCGAAGAGGGCGCTTTGCGCGGACATCAGCGCCAGCGTCAGATAGAGACCCGGCACGTTCTCCATGCGAAAGGCGACCCAACCGGCCAGCATGATGAAGATTTC
>JBIJDW010000143.1:0-7663 GCA_044343885.1 Kiritimatiellia bacterium | reverse complement strand
GAGGCTCTTGCAAAACCCCTCTGGGGTGTTTGCAAGAGAGAAGTCAGAATACAGGAGTCAGGAGTCAGAATAATAGTACACGTTACTCGTGAGAGGGTTCCAGTTCTGAATACTGAATTCTGGCTTCTGAATACGGCGCTTGCAGAACCGACGAAGGAGGTTTTGCAAGCGCCTCGGATACTAAAAATCGTCTGTCCCTTAGCAACCCCGGATGCGCGGGTGGCTCCCCCTTCTGCCTTCTCGCGCTGGCCGGGCGCATGACGCGCCGGGCTGTCACGTGCCCCGGTGGCCGTCGTTTCCGGCGGCGTGCCGGATTCGGCGCAGAATCTCGGTTGTTGAGATGCCCTGCGTGTAGGGGAAGGTGACGATCATGTGTTCAGGGAGGTCGGGGCAGTCGTTGCGCTTGACTTGCTTCTCCGCCTCGTCGGTGTAGGAGAATGCGTACTTGCTGTAGTTGTGCTCGTCCATGAACGCCTGGGTGATCACTTTGGGGCCGTCGGCCTTGACTTCGTCCACCCACCGGCAGGACTGGATGACGGCGAGGCGTTCCTGATGCGTCATGATCGGCCGGCGTTGTTTGAGGGCCGCAACCCGCTCGTCGCTGACGACGTGGACGACGAGGCGGTCTCCGGCCTTGCGGGCCTGCTCGAAGAACCGGACGTGGCCGTGGTGGAAGAGGTCGCCGACGACTTTTGTGTAAACGGTTATGCGCGGGGTCATGTCACACTCTGCTCCAAAAAGCGTTTTCTTTGTACTCGCGTTGCCCGATTTTCGCAAGGTGTTTTGCGGTGTCCGCGTCTCCGCGCCGCAGGGCGTTCCAGAGCGAGAAGGAAAGGAAGAGCTGCACCACGGGGTCTGAGAAGTCGGTCAGCGGGGAGGTCAGGATGTAGTGGTGGTAGCAGCATCTCGCCTTCCAGTTGCGGTAGTTCTCGTTCAGGAACACCTCGGGCGGGTCGGGTATCCACGCCGGCACCCCCTCAAGCATCACGCGCTTGAGCGCAAAAGGGGTGCGGTTCCGGATGAGGAGGTGGTTGAGGATGCGGGAATAGGTCTGCAGGAAGGCTCCTGACGGGTTGAAGAAAACGATGTCGAAGACGACCGGCTGTTCGGCCCATCTGACCTTCAGCATGCAAGGCCAGGGATCCTTCTCGTGCAGAAGGATGTCGAAGCCGTTGCGTTTCAGCAGCAGCCGCACCTTTTCGCACACACCCGCCTCGTAGAAGATGCCGATGTCGATGTCGTCGTCGTGGGGCATGAAGCCGTTCTCCCTGACAAGCCCCAAGAGGGATCCGAAACAGATAAATGGCTTGAGGCCGCTGCCCTCCAGCACGGAGAGGCTGTGCCGCAATGCGGCGGCTTTCGCTTCGGGCGACAGGGGCTTGGGCGGAGGCTTGGCGGGGGCGGCCGCTTGGCGCGGCGGGCGCGGGGGCGTGCCGGAGTCCAGCAGTTTTCGGGCGCGCGCTTCACAGAGGCGGATCGCCGCCTGATGGCCCGCGCTGAGCGCGAGGGCCTCCATGACGATCCATCCAGCGCGTCGGCCCGCGAGGAGCACCAGAAGCTGTGCCGCGCGGTTCAGCGGTTGCCGCCCCGCGATGTGGCCGACCGCAAAGAAGAAAACGCGGCAGGCCCCTCTGATGAATCGGGCGAGGCGTTCCTTCAGCGTGTAAGACGACAAGACCCTCATGCGTTTTCCGATCCGAAGTCGGGCGTATTTCCGAAGAGCGCCGAACCGATGCGGATATGGGTCGCGCCGCAGTCTATGGCGATCGCGTAATCGGCGGAGAACCCCATCTGACAGTAGGGCAGGCTGAAGCGGTCGGCCATGCTCCTGAGGCAACGGAACGCTTCGGACGGGTTCTCGTGCCGCGGGGGAATGGTCATCAGGCCGACGACCGGCAATCCCAGTTCGAGGCAATACTCGATCAGTCCGGGGGTGTCGGCGGGGCATGCGCCCTGTTTTTGCGGCTCGTTCCCGTAGTTGACCTGTACCATACAGTTGTGGCAGAGGTTTCCGTGGTGTCCCATCAGGACCTTGAGTCTAAGGGCCCGCCGGGCGCTGTCGATGCTTTCGACATGCTGGAAGAGCCGGGTAAGTCTCCTGATCTTGTTGGACTGGAGGGAGCCGAAGAAACGGGCGTGGATATCGGGATGAGCCTGCCGCAGCGCTGGAAGCTTGCGTTCGGCCTCGCCCACAAACTTCTCGGCGAAATGCCGGTGTCCCATGCCGGCGAGGAACTGCATGCACGCGAGGCTTTGGTGCTCCGTGGCCAGCGCGACCACGCCCCCGGAGTTGAGGAAAGCACGGATTTTCGGGGTCTCCAGCAGACGGCTGTACCGCTCCCCAATTTTTGTGAAACGCGAACGTTCAGTCAGCTGTTCTGTCATGAATTGATAAGAAATCGCTTTTCGGTCTACACCGGTCCGCATAGGCCAAAATCATGCCGGAACCGATCTTGAGTAGCGATCTCATGGGGGGGAGTCCTGCATCATGGGCCTGTCACCCCATAGTCACCGGTGGACCATTCATAATACTGGTTGCGCGGATGGGCCCCGGTGAAAGGACCGTAGGTTTTTGTCTCCGCGCCCAACGTGATTTTCACGCTGTAGGTTTGCCCGGCGGGGTCGTTGTCAAAATTCGTCGCGGTTTCCAGAAAGAAGCGCCCATCCGGATCGGTCGTGATCGTTTGAGTGTCGAGAGTGGTGCCTATGATCGCGCCGACCACGGTCGTGGTGTGGCTGCCATCCGCATAAACGACACCCTGGATGTCCACATTCGGGTTGATCCTTCCGTCTTCCATCTCGGCTTCGGTCAAGTCGCGGAGGCGGTAGAACCGCTTCGGCAGGTATTGGGCGTCGTTGTCATACCATTGGTTGGTCGATTGGGTCGCGCCCATCCAGATGCTTTGCTGGGGCAGCCAGCGGACCAAATCGCGCGAGGTTTCCAGGACATAGTTGCGGTATGGCTCGGCGGCAATTAGACCGAGGGACATGCCGGTGCCGTTGCGGCTGATGGCGACGCTTGGCATGGCGGGCGTGCCGGTGGTCTTGATGGTGAATTCGGTGACGGTGCGGAAGCCAGCCGCACACCAGCCATAGGTAGCGTTGATGTCCTTGACTTTGACAAAGGAGAGCCAGACCCGATAGGCGCGGCCGGGAAAGAGCGTACCAGCGGGAATGACACAGCCGTTCCCAGTGGGGGTTCCTTCGCCGGGGCTGATCCAGAACACCTCGTTGCCCTGGTCGTTTTCGATCTCGACTTCGATGAAGGTGGAGTCCACGGTGGGATACTGATTCCACTCGGCGGGCGCAGTCCAGGAGATCTCGGTTTCGGTAGTGGGGTTGACGGCTTGCAGAGCGGCTAGATTGGAGACCGTCGGCGGGTCCGGGTAGTCGTCGGTGGCCCCGAGGCTGAGGGTGACGGTCTTGTCTCCGTTCGTCACGGTCGGAAGCACAAACGAAAAATCTCCATTTGGAAAATACGAGTCGAGGTGGTCCTTCTCGACATAGGTGGCCTCCTGGTAGAACTCCGGATCCCATTCGTCGGGCCACAGCCGGGAGGTGGTGGAGTTTGCGACGATGTTGAGAACAATCGGCTCCTTGACGCGATTGTAGGCGGACATTGCCACATCCGCATCGCATCCCCACATGCCGGAGGACTCGGGCGAAGTGCCGGTTTGCCGATATCCCCTTGCTTTGATCAGGAAGCAGCCGGTCGCGTCCGCGGTCAAGGGGTCGGGTGTGTCAGGAGAAGTGTGGAAAGATCCCGAGCGGGTGCCAGTGAGCGGGATATTGTGGGCGTCCCTGAAGCCGGTCAGGTCGAGCGTCCAGTTGATGTCGGTGTTGGCGGGAAGGGTGTCGCTGTATTTGCAGAGGAGGATGCGGTTGTCATCGCGCCATTCGTAGGAGAAATTAGCGGGCACTAGGCCGGTGCCGGACCAGTTGATGGATTGGTGGGACGGGCTCATCGGCCGGGTGAAGCGGAACGAAACGAGCGAGTTGCGGGCGATATCCCAGCCGTGGTTTGCCGGAATGGTTTCATCGAGGTCCGCATGGAAGGATTCGCCGTCCGGAGCCGTAGTGGCGATTTCAAGGCAACTCGCCCGACTATACCCGGCAAAGACGGTGCAATAGACCGGAGGTGCCTCGCTGTCGACAACCTTGATGAACATCAACTCCATCTCGTAAATGCGCCCCGCCTCGAGCTGACCGGCCGGAATGACGACGCTGGTGGAGAGGCCGTTCAGCGCCTCCGGATGTCCCGGCCCCGGGGATTCAAACACCGTTTCGTCCGTTTGGTCGTCGTAAACACTGCAAAGCACGAAATCCGTACTCGTGCCGCCCATCGAGTTCCACTGGACGGTGGTGGCGGTGGCGGAGTTGATGGATTGGAGGGCGGTGAAGTTCGTGACTTTGGGAATGGGCGGATAGGCTCCGCCGGAGAGGTTTGCGGTGACCGATTGCACGCCGTCGTTTTTTGTGGTGAGGCTCACGGTGTAGATACCGTCCGGGCGGGCGGTATTGAGCGCCAAGAGTGAATCCCAACCTTGATCAACGCCCCACTGGCGGGGGTCCTCAGTCATCAGTGGCAGCGACGGGCCGCCGGAAGGCACTTGCACGGAGCCGGAAACGAGCGAATCCGCCGCAGCGCCGAAAACCACCGTCTCGAAGGCGATGGAAGCATCGTCATCATCGTCGATAAGCATGACCAGACTGTCGCTGGCCTGCTCGTAGCGCTGCGCCTTGAGCACGCCCGTGAACTGGATGTCCTGGGCGAAGGCCGCATCGGGTCCGGCATAGAGACATGCTAACAAAAACATTGATAAGAAATCGCTTTTCGGTCTACACCGGCCCAAACGGGCCGAAATCATGTCGGATCCGATCTTGAGTAGTGAGTTCATGGTGTGAAGCGTGGCAGAAACGGATAAAAACGTCAAGACCAAAAAAACAGCGGCTTCTGGACGGACGGGATACTCCCCGACCGGCCCAAAGCCGCTGGTTTGCGTTCCGGTGAACGGAAAGAGACAAACCGGGCCGGCCGCGATGGATTATCCGTTCGCGTAAATCGGGTCCGAATCGGTTTCGTAGTCGGGGGTGGCGTCATCGAAGCAAGGCTCGATGACCCAGTCGGCCGGTGGGGCAGGTCCGGAAGCGACGCGAATGCCTTGTTGCCACAGGCCGAGGTGACGCAGGATGTGCTCGATCACGGCTGGGCAGTCGACCAGAGAAACAATCCGCATCTCCTTTTGGCATTTCGGACAGAGGAGCGGATCGGCTTCCCAGACTTTTTTGATGAGTTCGCGCCATTTCTTGGACGGGATGCGGCGCGGCTTGTGTTCGGAAACGTCGATCACTGCGGCTGCCTTGCCGTCGGGTTGGACAGCAGCGGCGGCCGCCTGCTTGTCCCGCTGGCCGCGCATCTTGTTGGAATACCAGCCGTAATAGCGGACAAGCTGGAAGCTTTTGTCCGGGATGTGCTGGGTGATGGCGGCGATGAACTCGCACGGGGTGAAGACCTCGAAGTTGCGCTGGATCTTGGATCGAGATACTCGCCGAAGGTGTGGATGCACATGACGATGCCGGGAAGGCCGTCGGGCAGGTTCAAGGCAGTCTGCATGTATTCCAACAGGCTTTCGTGGGCGATGCGGCAGTAATCCTTGAGCAGCGCGCGGTTGAAGCGGAAGTAGGGGCGCAGCATCTTGGGGATGCCGAAGGTGACGCTGTTTCTCTGTCCCCTTCATTTCCCCTTCACTACCTGCATCCACCGCATGGCGTGTCCGGCGCATGACAAGGCCGTGGGGGCCCTTCTCAACGAGTTGACCCAAGCCGCTTTCGTTCACCCTGAAACCGGTGCGCGAATGATGTACGAACTGGCCTGAACCTGAGCAAAATGTGCAATCTCATTTTCCGCCGAGATCAGGTAGTCTGAGGTTATGACTGCCGTGCGGTTCAGCGCGATCTTTATCTTGATCCTGTTTCGGTCGAAGCAGGATCAAGATAAAGATCATGATACGGATAATACGCAGCGACGGTCAAATTGCCTTGGCCGCGAGAAATTGACAGGTCGGTCAGCGCTCACCCGATCCTGGCATAGGTTGAGATACGGTCCGTCTCGCTCCAACCCCGCCCTGCGGCATCAACGGGTTGTTTCTGCTTGGACTAGTGGTTCTGGCAACGGCAAATCGTGAAATTCAAAATCAAACGTCTTGCTTGTCGGACGCATGATAAACTGAACGGTTGCGCCACGAACGACATCCTCGGCTGACAATCGGAACGAATACTGCCACTTGTCCTTGCCTATGGCCATACGTACCGGACTGATCGCCTTCTTCTCATTCAAGAGACTAACAGACAGATCCTTGATCACGTCCAGTGAGCGTGGACTCATCTTTGAAGTAACGCGAAAAGACAGCGTCATTTCTCGGTTGCCCTCCATCGCTGTTTGCTCTTGGCCAAGATACTCCACTTGATTATTCGCTATGACGGCGACCGTCTGCGATTTCTTGAGGTCGTGCAAAGTGACAGTCGGGAGATCAGTTGGCGCGGCGTGCAGTACCAGTTGTCCCTGCAGAGTTCGTAGCGAACGCGAATCTTTTGGCGGGGTCGAGAGATAAAGCTTCACGTCACCCGTGTTGATCAGTGCTCCTTTGCTCGCTTCGAGTAGTTGTTTCCCGTTCGCCATTCCGCCACCACGAAGCTTAGGGAAAGAATACGAAAGTGCCTTACCGCGTTCATCGACCGCCGCCGTTAATTCGATAGAGCCTTCGCTGACACATACTCTCGGCTCCACCCAAACCATGAGATGCACTTCCAGTCCGGGGAGTCCATCATCACCCGATGGCACAGGTTCAGATCCTTTGCCATTCGCGTTCTCGCGCATCCATTTCGAACGCGTAATGCTCCGGACAGTTATTCGCGTCGAGCCGAGGGTAACTCCGGGTCGATCTTTCGCTTTGGCATCCAGGCTGATCCTGCCAGCTTTGTATTCACTGCCAGTGGCCTTGATTGTCAACGCCCCGGCGGCTGATAGTTGCAGCAGCACATCCCAGAAATCTTTGTCCTGAACATGCACACTCACTTTTGAGGCTGACAGGCTGGATGATTCAAGCTTAAACCGATTTGTCGTCGAATCAGCAATCTGCCGACAGACTTCCGCAATAGCAACATCGTTAAGATCCAAAGTTACCTTCGACGGCGCCCATAGTCGTTCCCACACCGTTTTTAGGTTCTCGTCTGAAAGCCTGAGGGGTTCTCCATCCTCAGCACAAAAGCCGTACATTGAAGACATCAGAACGATCAGGCCCGCTGTCGTAGTTATAGGCATTCTTATCATCGTTGATCTCTTGCTTCAATGGACAGAAATCCACAAATGGCGCATATCATAGCGCATCCATAACAGGTATGGAACTCGCGAACACCGGAATTAACTTAGCACACTTTCCGGCTGGCACCACCCGCAAAATTGATAAGAAATCGCTTTTCGGTCTACACCGGCCCAAACGGGCCGAAATCATTTCGGATCCGATCTTGAGTAGCGAATTCATGGTGTGAAGCGTGGCAGAAACGGATAAAAACGTCAAGACCAAAAAAACAGCGGCTTCTGGACGGACGGGATACTCCCCGACCGGCCCAAAGCCGCTGGTTTGCGTTCCGGTGAACGGAAAGA
>JBIJDW010000142.1:0-7678 GCA_044343885.1 Kiritimatiellia bacterium | reverse complement strand
TTCGCATGGGCGATATCCTGCTGCTCAAGCCGGTCACGCCCCTGACGGCGCGCCGGCCGACATACGTGGTGGTCGTGGCGCCCGAGGGCGATGCCGGGTGGTGGCGCGTCGCGCCATTCGGTCGCTTGTCCACCCCCGCCACGCCGGAAGAGGTGGAGACCGATCTAAAAGCCCATCCGCTTCGCGTGCTCTGCCTGTGGAACGGACATGCCGTGCCGGCGCGGCGGTTGACCGCGTGGGCGTGGCGGGTGGGACGGATCACGCAGGCGGCGCTTGCTAGGATCGGCGCCGCAGGCGACGGACGACGCGGTCCGCGGCTGGTCCACCCGCTGGATCCGCGCCACACCTACCTTGATGAAGAACGAGCCCTCTGGCACGAATGGGATCGGGCGGCTCAGGCCGCCGACGCAGCCGATGCGATCACGCCAACGGAGGGCGATCTCTGGCAGAACGCTCAGGCGGCTGAGAATCCCAAGGGAGAATATGGGGAATGAGGATCGACGGGCTAGGGCAAACGCATCTGTTTTCCTTGTGGCCTACGAGGCTCTTGCAAAACCCCTCTGGGGTGTTCTGCAAGAGAGAAGTCAGAATACAGAAAACAGGAGCCAGAATAATAGAACACGTTGACCGTGAAAGGGTTACAATTCTGAATACTGAATTCTGGCTTCTGAATACGGCGCTTGCAGAACCGACGAAGGAGGTTTTGCAAGCGCCTCCTACATCATCCGCTCGATGGAGGCCCGCTTGGCCGCATAGGATTTGCCCAGTCCGATGGCGGTCGCGGCGTCGCACAGGGACAGCGCCTTCTCGAACTCCCCGTCATCGAGGGCCAGTGCGATTCCCAGCTCGTACAGACGGATCGACGGGACGTACTCACGAACGCGGTGGGGCATCTCGTCCCGAGCCGCCGACAGATAGGTGGGCGCCAGGTCCACCGCCTTGCGGCACGTCAGGATATCGCCGGATCGGAAGGCGTCCTCGGCGAGCAGATCGTAGAGAAAGAACTTCACCGCATTGGGAAGCGAGTGGGCGCGCCCGATGAACGCCAGCAGGTACTTCATGCCCTTCTCAGCCCCTTCAATCCGGGCATCACGGTGCCCCTCCACGAGGTCGTTCAGAATCTCGATAGGGGTCTTGCGAATCGGTGTTATGCGTTCAGCCATGCGAAGAGAATGCCAGAAACGGACCCGATCTGCAAGCGCGTCGGTAACCGATTACACGAAAACGCTTATTGCACTATGCGGCTTAGCTTTCTATAATCGTTCGATTCTTTCATCGGGAGAGTTTGGGGGATTCACATGCCGCAGAAGACCGTACCGTTCACCGTGTCGCAACTGGAGTCCATCGCGCAGCGGTGGCCGACGCCGTTCCATCTCTATGACGAGCGGAAAATCCGCGAGAACGCCCGTCGGCTCAACCGGGCGTTTGCCTGGAACCGGGGCTTCCGCAATTATTTTGCGGTGAAGGCGTGCCCCAACCCGTTTCTCCTGAAGCTGCTGGCCGGGGAGGGCTTTGGCTCGGACTGCAGCTCAATGGCCGAGCTGGTGATGAGCGAACGCGTGGGCCTCACGGGGTCCGCCATCATGTTCACATCCAACGACACGCCGGCCGAGGAGTTTGTCAAGGCCCGTGCGATGGGTGCGGTGATCAATCTCGACGATCTCTCGCACGTGGCGTTTCTCGACCGTGTGGCGGGCATTCCCGAACAGGTGTGCTGCCGCTACAACCCCGGTCCGCTCAAGGGCGGAAACGCGATCATCGGCAAGCCCGAGGAGGCGAAATACGGCTTTACCCGGCCGCAGTTGTTTGAGGGTTACCGGCAGTTGCGTGACCGCGGCGCCAAGCGGTTCGGGCTGCATACCATGGTCGCGTCGAACGAGCTGAACCCCCAGTATTTTGTCGATACGGCCTGCCTGTTGTTTGATCTGGCGGTCGATCTGTCTCGCGAGCTGGGCATTACCTTTGAGTTCATCAACCTCGGCGGCGGCATCGGCATTCCCTACCGGCCGGAGCAGCAGGCGGTTGACTTGGAGCGCGTCGGCGCCGGGATTCGTGCGGCGTATCAGGAGCGGCTCATCGGACGCGGCCATCCGGAGCTCGCCATCAACATGGAATGCGGACGGATGGTCACCGGTCCCTACGGATATCTGGTCAGCCGCGTGCGGCACCTCAAGGAGACCTACAAGAAGTACGCCGGTTTGGATGCTTGCATGGCGAACCTCATGCGTCCGGCGCTTTACGGCGCCTATCACCACATCACGGTGATGGGCCGGGAGAACGCGCCGCTCGACACGGTGTATGATGTCACCGGCTCGCTGTGCGAGAACAACGACAAATTCGCCATCGACCGGCCCCTGCCGACGCTGGCGGTCGGCGACTGGGTGGTGATTCACGACGCTGGCGCGCACGGCCACGCCATGGGCTTCCAGTACAACGGCAAACTCCGCTCGGCGGAGCTGCTGTGGCGCGAGGACGGTTCTGTGATCGAGATCCGCCGTGCCGAGACGATGGACGACTATTTCGCCACGCTTGATTTCGCCGCTGCCGCCGCCTTTCCGGTCTGAACCGCGTGGGCAACCCGCGCAGACGCTCATGATTGACCTATAAACGACGTTTTACACCACGAAGAGCACGAAGGGATTAGTGGAATTCGATTTATGCATAAGCTTTATGTTCATTTCGGGGCGGGCAACATCGGCCGCTCGCTGGCTGGTGCGCTGTTCTCCCAGGCGGGTTACGACGTGCTGTTTGTTGATGCGGCGCCGGATCTGGTTCAGGCGCTGCACGAACGGCGACGCTATCGGGTGGTAGTGAAGGACGTGTTGCCGCCGGGAGCGCCCGATTCTTATTGGGTGGAGCGCGTGGACGCCATTTCGGCGCGCGACGCCGAAGCGGTTGCCGACGCCGTGGCGCGCGCCGACGTGATCGGCACCGCAGTCGGTGCCCAGGTGCTGCCGCTGGTGCTGAGGTCGGCCGCGCCCGGACTGGCCCGGCGCACGACGCCCGTTTCGATCCTGTTCTGCGAGAATCTGCACGGCGCGGCGGCCCTGGCGCGGCGCGAGCTGACGGCGGCGCTGCCGTCGGGATTTCCACTGGCTGAGCGCATCGGGCTGGTCGAAACCAGCATCGGCAAGATGGTGCCGCTGATGCCGGCCGGGGTGCGCGAGCGCGATCCGCTGGAGGTGTGGTGCGAGGCCTATAACCGGATCATCGCCGACCGCGCCGGTTTTGTCGGTCCGATCCCCGATGTCCCCGGATTGGAACTCAAGGGGTGTTTCGCGGCGTATGTCGAGCGCAAGCTCTATGTTCACAATCTCGGACATGCGACGTGCGCCTGTCATGGTTTCTTGAAAGGCTATGCGCAGATTTGGGAGGCGATGGCCGATCCGGCGGTGGCCGCCGAGACGCGGGCGGTGATGGATGAGACGGCGAGGGCGCTGATCCGCCGGTATCCGGACGAGTTTGATGCGGCCGGTCAGCACGCGCACGTCGAGGATCTGCTCCGCCGCTTCGGCAACCGGGCCCTGGGCGACACCGTGTTCCGCGTGGGGCGCGATCTGCCGCGCAAGCTGGCGCCGGGTGACCGCTTCATAGGCGGCCTGCGGCTGGTGGCCGAGGTCGGCGGCGATCTGCAACCGCTCTGCCGCGCCGTCGCGGCGGCGCTGCAATTCAGAGCGACCGACGAGGCCGGACAACCGTTCGCGGCCGATGTCGCCTTTCTCGACCGGATCGCAACCGAAGGGGCGCCGGCGGTGCTGGCGGCCCATTGCGGCCTGGATGCCGATCTGATCGCGCAGATTGCGGCGCTTGCAAAACTCCGGCTGGGGTGTTTGCAAGAGAGACGTCATTATGCCTGACCAATCCCCAGTGGAGGCCGTTGGCGGCTGGCGCGGGCCGGGCGCGATGCGGTTTGTGGAGCTGGCGCTCTGCCTGCTCACGTTGCCGATCTGGGGCGCGCTTGTCGCGGCATTGGCTGTGCTGGTACGGTTGGTTGACGGCACTCCCGCATTTTTTCATCAGGAGCGCGCCGGCCTGGGCGGGCGGCCGTTCACGCTCGTCAAGCTGCGGACGATGCGGACGGGGGAGGGGAGCGACGCCGAGCGGATGACGCGGCTGGGGCGGGTGCTGCGCCGGACGAGCCTCGACGAATTGCCGCAACTGTGGCAGGTGGTGACGGGGACGATGGCGCTGGTCGGTCCGCGTCCGTTGCCGGTGCGCTACCTGCCGCGCTACACGCCTGAACAGATGCGCCGGCATGCCGTTCGCCCCGGTCTCACCGGCTGGGCGCAGGTCAACGGTCGCAACGGGCTTTCCTGGGCGGAGCGGTTTCGGCAAGACGTGTGGTACGTGGATCACCGCTCGATGGGACTCGACGTACGGATCGTGTGGATGACGGTCGGACGGGTGCTCGCCGGTCGCGGCGTATCGGCCGATGACGATGCGACGATGCAGGAGTTCCACGGGTAGTCGGCTGCGACCGCTTATTCGAAGCCATTGGGATTTTGCGACTGCCAGCGCCAGGTGTCGGCGCACATGTCGTCGAGGGTGCGACAGGCCTGCCAGCCGAGGAGTTTCTGGGAGAATGTGGGATCGGCGTAGCACGTTGCGATGTCGCCGGCACGGCGCGGCGCGAAGGAGTAGGGGACGCGGCGTCCGCTGGCCTTCTCGAAGGCGCGGATCATCTCGAGCACGGAGTAGCCCCGGCCGGTGCCGAGGTTAACCGTGAGCAGGCGCGGTGCGTGGCTCGTGAGATGATTCAGGGCGGCCAGATGGCCGAGGGCGAGGTCCACCACGTGGATGTAGTCGCGCACACCGGTGCCGTCGGGCGTGGGGTAATCGTTGCCGAAGATCCGCAGCTCGGGCCGCTTGCCGATGGCGACCTGTGCCACGAAAGGCATCAGGTTGTTGGGCATGCCGTGGGGATCTTCGCCGATGCGGCCGCTGGCATGCGCGCCGACCGGGTTGAAATACCGGAGCCGGGCGATGCGCCAGTCAGGCTCGGCAGACTGAAGATCGCTCATGATCTGCTCGGTCATCAGCTTCGTCCAGCCGTAGGGATTGGTAATGCCGCCCGTCGGAGCGTCCTCGTGAATCGGCACCGATGCAGGGGCGCCGTAGACGGTCGCCGACGAGCTGAACACCAGGGTCTTCACGCCGTGTCGGCGCATGGCATAGAGGAGCGAGATGGCGCCGGTGAGATTGTTGGAGTAGTAGTCGAGGGGTTTGAGCACCGACTCGCCCACCGCCTTGAGCGCGGCGAAGTGGATCACGGCATCGACCGGGCGGGCGGCGAAGACCCGGTCCAAGGCGACGGCGTCGAGCACGTCTGCGCGGTGGAAGGCGATGGGCTTTCCCGTCAGGGATCGGACGCGTCGCAGCGCCTCCTCCTTGCTGTTACAGAGGTTGTCGACGACGGTCACGTCATGTCCGGCGTTCAGCAGTTCCAGCGCGGTGTGCGAGCCGATGTAGCCGGCACCGCCGGTGATGAGAATATGCATAGTGTCTCCTAGTGCCGGGCAAACAGCAGATTCATCAGATCGGGGCCCTTCAGCGCGCCCAGCGCGCCGTGGAGGGCGCAAACCTCGTCATAGGACTGCACGCCGTCGGGCGGAAACCCGGGTCCGCAGATCGCCACCGGGACGGGGGTGCGGGTGTGCTTGCCGGTCGCCAGCGGAACGGGGTGGTCGGGGAGGACGACGCACGTGACGTCCGGGCCGCAGGCGGCGAGCACGCGGGCGACGAGGCGGTGGTCGAAGTCCTCGATGGCCTTGAGTTTCAGGGCGAGGTTCTGGGCATGGGAAACCTCGTCGATGGCCTCGACGTGGACGTAGACAAAATCATGCGTCTGGATGGCGGCGATCGCGGCGTCGGCCTTGCCCTCGTAATTCGTGTCGATGTAGCCGGTGGCGCCGGGAACGCGGATGACGTTCATGCCCATGCAGCGGCCGAGGCCGTTGATCACGTCGACCGCAGAGATGACGGCGGCGCGGATACCGAACCGGTCGCCAAGCGAATGGATGGCCCCGGCACGGCCGCCGCTCCACGGCCAGATGGCATTGGCCTCGCGACCGGCCAGAACAACGGAGGCGCGGGCGATCAGGTCGCGCAAGACGGCGGCGGTGTGTTGGCCCACCTCCGACTTGCCACGTGGCAGATGATCGGCGACGGCGTTGCCGTGATTGTCATCCGGCTTGTCGCAGACGACGGCGTCGCTGAATTCGGGGCCGGAAAGGATGAGCAGATTGCGATAGCTCACACCGGGATGGAAGCGTATGGAGGCTGTGCCTAGCACGGCATTCAGCGCCGCGATGGCCGATGCGGCGTCGGTCTGCGCGATATGACCGCCGGAGAAATCGCGCAAGATGCCTGCTGAGTCTACGGTCACGAGATTGATCCGGAAACAGACATCCTGCGGTCCGAGCGGGATGCCCTGACTGGCGGCTTCAAGCGGGCCGCGGCCGCAGCATTCCGTGGCGAGGTCGCATCCGAGCACCGACATGTTGGCCACATCGCTGGAGGTGGGGTAACCCGCGGGAAGCGTGAGCAGGGTGCCGCTGCGCCCGTTGCGAGCGATGCTGTCGAGCGCCGGCGTGTGCGCGGTCTGGAGCGGAGTCCGGCCGTTCAGTGCGGCGAGCGGCTCATCAGCCATGCCGTCGCCCAGAAACACGATGACTTTGCGGTAATTTTTCATGACAAGTTGTGAATGACCATAACATAACGGCGTGATCGCTTCAAGGAGCATCAACACGCAAATTTTACGCCCTTGACTCAAACGGCTCATCTGGGTTATAGTGACACTCCATATTTTTCCAAGGAGATGCCGTGAAACTTGAACTGCTTGAGAAGGCGAAGACCCGTATTCCCTGTGTGCCCGTATTGGTCAATCTGGTTTCGAAGCGGGTGCGCCAGCTGAACGCCGGCATGAGGCCGTACATCAAGCCCGAGTCGGCTGATGAAGACAAGCTGGACGTCGCCCTGAGGGAGATCGCCGAGGGCAAGATCATTGCCGAGGTCGATTTCGACGCCATTGCGCGGCGGCAGAAAATCCAGGTTAAATTCGCGTCAACGCACTGAGACCGGCGCCGCTGAGGGGGCGACGCGTCGCAATTCACGGCCATTCCCGTGCGCGGCAGCCCGTGGAGCCGATGAGCCATGGCCGATGAGAAAAACAGACGCGGCGGTAATCTGGCGGTCAATCGCAAGGCATTGCACGAGTATGCCGTGCTGGAGAAGTTCGAAGCCGGTCTCGCGCTCATGGGGACCGAAGTCAAGGTGGTTCGCAACGGCGAGGCTGGCCTTTCTGGGTCATACGCCAAGGCCTCCAACGGCCAGATCTTCCTGCATCAGGTGACGATTCCGCCGTATGCATTTGGCAATCGATGCAACCACGACTCCCTGCGGACGCGACGGCTGTTGATGCACAAGGGGCAAATCCGCAAGTTACAGGTGCAACAGGAGCAGAAGGGGCTGGCGCTCATTCCGTTACGGCTCTACCTCACGCCGAAAGGCTTGGTCAAGGTCGAGATCGGCGTATGCCGCGGAAAAAACCAACAGGATAAACGCGAAACCGTCCGCCGACGTGAGGCCGACCTCGACGCCAAGCGGGCGATGGCGCGGTGTTGATGGCGATCACGCCTCCACGACGAGCACGCTGTTGAGCGTGCCATGGCTGTTTTGG
>JBIJDW010000141.1:0-7695 GCA_044343885.1 Kiritimatiellia bacterium | reverse complement strand
GGCGCCGTCATACGCCAGTCTCCCATCACCACCGTGGCCATTGGCGGCATCCACGCGGAAAACCTGCCCGCTGTGCTTCGCGCGGGCGCCATCAACTTTGCTGTCGTTCGCGATGTTTGCGCTAGCGCGACCCCTTACGACGCCATTCGCCGGTTGCAGGATATCTGGGAGCACTTCACTGATCCAGCGCGGCACGGATCTCGGCAACCCGCAAGCTAACGGCCTGCGGCGCGCCGGCACCCGCCTCATGAGCCCGTGCGACCCAGGCGCTGCCGATGACGATCCCGTCGGCAAGCGGACCCAATTCGCGGGCGTCGGCGGGCGTGCTGATGCCGAACCCCAGGCAGACGGGGATCGCGCTGAGCGCCTGCAGGGCCTTGGCCTGACGAGCGACGGCAGCCCGATCGAGCGTGCCTGATCCGGTGACGCCGGTGCGGGTGATGAGATAGATGAACCCGCCCGCGCCATCGGCGATGAGACGCATCCGATCATCCGGCGTCGTCGGCGCGACAAGGCGGATCAGCGGCAAATCGCGGCCACCCAGACGCCCGGTCAGCTCCGCCGACTCCTCGGGCGGTAGGTCGACGATCAGCAGGCCGTCAATCCCCGCCGCTTCCAAGGCCGCCCCCAAGCGGTCAACCCCATAGGCGAGCAGCGGATTGTAGTAGCTGAACAGGACGAGCGGTGTCTCGGGATGCGTCGCACGGAGTTTGGCGGCGAGTTCGAGGACGCGGCTCAGGGTCATCCCGGCGTCCAACGCGCGACGGGCCGCAGCTTGTATCACGGGTCCATCGCTGGTGGCGTCGGAGAACGGAACGCCAATTTCCAGCACGTCCACGCCCGCCGCACAGGCGGCGTCCATCACGGCGTAACTGGCGTCGAAGTTGGGATCGCCTGCCGTGAAGTAGGCGACCAGAGCTTTGCGGTTGTGTGCGGCCAGACGGCCGAAGGCGCGTTGAAAACGGTTCATGGGTCAGACTTTCGGGTTGGTCCGCGTGAGCAGGGATTCCACATGGGCGAGGTCTTTGTCGCCGCGCCCGGAGAGGCAGACGACGACGTGCTGATCGGGACGCATCGCATGCGCGGCGGTAAGCGCCGCCGCAACGGCATGAGCGCTTTCCAACGCGGGGATGATCCCTTCGAGCCGTGTCACGGTCTGGAACGCCTCCAGCGCCTCGGTGTCGGTGACGGAGGTGTAGCGGACGCGTCCGCTTTCCTTGAAGAAGGCATGCTCGGGGCCGACGCCGGGATAGTCAAGCCCGGCGGAAATCGACCATGCCTCTATCACCTGTCCGTCCCGGTCCTGGAGCAAGTACGACTTCGAGCCGTGCAGCACGCCGACACTCCCCTTGTTCAAGGTGGCCGCATGGTGCGGCGTGTCGAGACCCTCCCCTGCGGCCTCGACGCCCAGCAGGGCGACCGGATCGTTGAGAAAGGCGTAGAAGATGCCCATGGCGTTACTGCCGCCGCCGACACAGGCCGCCACCAGATCGGGAAGGCGGTCGTTGGCATCCAGAAACTGGCGGCGCGCTTCATCGCCAATGACGCGCTGGAAGTCGCGCACCATCGTGGGATACGGGTGGGGTCCGGCGACCGAGCCAATCACATAAAAGGTGTCGGACACCGCCGCCGACCAATAACGGAGGGCCTCATTCATGGCGTCCTTGAGGGTCGCCGTGCCTGCGGTGACCGGCACAACCTCTGCGCCGAGGAGCTTCATGCGATGGACGTTGGGCGCCTGGCGTCGAACATCCTCCGCGCCCATGAACACCTTGCACTCCATCCCCAGCCGGGCGGCAATGGTGGCGGTGGCGACACCGTGCTGCCCCGCGCCGGTTTCGGCGATGAGGCGGCGCTTGCCCATGCGACGCGCCAGAAGACCCTGGCCGACGGTGTTGTTGATCTTGTGGGCGCCCGAATGCGCCAGATCCTCCCGCTTCAGCCAGATTTGCGCGCCGCCGGCGCGGGCGGTCAGCCGCGCCGCGTGATCGAGCGGCGTCGGACGTCCGACATACGTGGCCAGCATGTGGTGATACTCGGCGAGAAAGGCCGGGTCCGCCATGGCGTCGCGATAGGCAGCCTCCAATTCAATCAGGGCAGGCATCAGCGTCTCGCCGACATAACGGCCGCCAAACGGGCCAAAATGACCGATGACATCGGGTTGTTGTGACATGGAATCGACTCCTTCGCGTGTTACATGCGTTTCTATATACAGAAACGCGCGGCACCTGTCAAGCCCGCAGCCCATGAAGAGAGAATCTGAAAGCTGAAATTAACGTGGCGTAGTCCGAAGCGAATACGTCTGAACAGCACCTCCACATTATCCATTCTTCACACTGATCCGGAATCCATCCGGAACCCACACGCTTTTTCCGAATACTGCGCTTGCATGTCGCCCCGGCCTCGGTTAAACTATTGCTGTATTTTTTTAACCACCTTGAACGCCCAAACGGGTCTCAATTCCAAGGAGTGCTCGATGAGTTGCTGTTGTTCCTGCCGCCCCGATTTCGAAAAGCGGGCTTCCGAGCCCCGAACGTTTGAAGATGCCGGGTGCACGTTGATCGGCCCGGTACCGACGATCGCGCTGACGCCTGTCGCCGACGGCCGTACTGGCGCTTACGACGACAATCAAGCGCGCACCTGGAAGCTGACCGAGAAACTCTACGACTTGATCACCCAGAACGTGAAGCTTCCCGACGGCACGCCGATCCGGGTCGTCGTCGCGCCCGAGATCGTCTACGGCCCGCGTTCCGGCGCCCGCGCCCAAGCCTATTACGCCACGCAGGGCGTCAGCGCCAACATCTGGGTCTCGCGCTCCTGGTCGTATTCCGACGAGCTGATGTCGGCCTGCCAGGGGATCGGCTCATCGGAGTGGCAGCAGGCCGCCTATGGTCTCAACCAGACCGACCGACCCGGCGCTGTGTGGCTCAAGGCCTTCACGGCGGCCATGGATGAGAAGAAGCGTCCGATCTTTGCCATCTATTCCCCTGATCTCGAGGACGAGACCAAGCCTTGCACCGCCTACGTCAGCGAGCGCCTCCTCCGCTTCGCCCGTTGTGCCGCCGCCGTCGCCATGATCCGCGGCAAAAACTACCTCAACATCGGATCGGTCTCGATGGGCATCATCGGTTCCGACTCCCGCCGCAACACCATGCTCGACTACCTCGGCATGGGCACCTGCAATTTTGACATGGCCGGCATCCGCGGCCGTCTCGCGCTGGGTTTCTACGACCACGAGGAGGCCGCGAAGGCGTTTGCATTCTTCAAGAATTCCTTTGCTATCGACTACGGTTCCGGGAAGCGCCCTCTGCCGGCCGACGAACTGCTCATGGAGAATGTCAAAATCGCCCTGATTGTGCGTGATCTGATGATCGGGAATCCCCGCCTCGCCGATCCTGCGGTCGCCCGCAAGCAGGGGTTCACAGCCAATGTCGAATACGCACAGGGCTACAACGCCATCGCCTCGGGCACGCAAGGCCAGCGGCAGTGGACCGACTTCTATCCGAACTTCGACCTGACGGAGTCGATCCTGAACTCGTCGTTCGATTGGAACGGCTTCCGCGCACCCCTGATCGTCGCGACCGAGAACGACTCCAAGAATGGGATCGGCATGCTCATCGGCAACCTCCTGTCCGGAGGTGCCTCACAGCTCTTCGCCGACATCCGCACCAATTGGACGCCCACATCAATCAAACAGGCGACCGGTGTGGACGTGAAAAAGATTTGCCCGAATGGCATCATCGACAAGCGCAACTCCGGCGCGGGCGCACTGGATTATGCGCTCGACATCTTCAAACTAGTCAAAGGGGGTTCGAAGCTGACGGTACAGCAGGTTCTTGACGCCATCCGCAACGACCCGAAGGCGCAGAAAAAACTGATCTCAGAAGCCATTCAGGGAACGCGCTACATGGGTGCCAACCTCACCTACTTCCCCGGCGACGGTCTCTCTTCGCACTACCGCTCGCCCGGCGGCATCCCCCTCACCTCCTACCGCTACAACGTCGTGGGCGATCTGCTCACCTGCTCGGTCATCGAAGGCGACACGGTCGAGCTGCCGAAGAAGGTAGCGGACCATATTTCCCGTGTCACTGACGCCACCTGGCCCGAGACCTACTGGACGCCGCGCGGCATGACCTCGTTCGAATACATGACCCGCATCGGCCCCAACCACGACGCCAACTCCTTCGGACTGATTGGCGCCGATTTTCTCACCTTCAACGCGATGCTCCGCATTCCGGTCGATATGCACAACGTCGAAAAACCCGATGTGTTCCGTCCGACTGTGTGGGATCGCTTCGGCGGTGACGATTTTCGCGCCTGCCAGTTCCTCGGCCCGGTCTACGGCTGATCGGTGCCCCTGCGCTTCAACCCCATCGTTGGGAAGCTTGCTGGCGTGGCGGCGTGGCTCTGCCGCGCCGTCAGCAGCCGTTAGCGCTCGTAGGCTTGTCCGTTCACGTATTGCAGTTTCTGCAGGGTCCGCAGTATCTTCTTCGCGGCGCTATTCGGCTCATCCATGTCGATGCTTGTCAGCGGCATATTCTTCAGCGGATCGAAATTTGACACGGCAACATTCCGACAGTTCAGATACTTGAGCGCCAAGCCCTCAAGCGGCCGAAGATCATTCACTTGCGTGCCGTTGATCTGCAGGTGGGTCAGCGGCTTGCCTTTCAGGGGCGACAAATCCGCAATTTTTGTGTCCGAGATGTCCAGCCGCTCCAATGGCATGTCTTTTACAAAGACCAAGTCTTCCGCGCGTGACCCGCTCAGATTCAGAACGCGTATCGGCATATCCTTGAAGACGGAGTAATCCCTCGCTTGGATGCCGACCAAGAATAACTCGCCCAACTGGTGTCCACGCAAGGGACTCAAGTCCGTCACGCTGATATCGCCCATGTAAAGCGATTTCAACGGCATTGCCTTGAGTCGTGACAATTCCCTGAACTGTGTCCCGGTCACATTCAGACTGGTCAATGCCAGACCACTGAGCGGCGCGAAGTTGAATACTCGGGACTTGGCCAGATTCAGACTTCTCAGCGGCATGTCCTTGATCACGGAGATGTCCTTGACCATCGTATCGCTGATTTCCAGCGATTCCAGCGGCATGCCGGACAACAGGCGAATATCCGCCACCCGCGTGGAGCACAACTCCAGCCGTTTGAGTTTCATGCCTTTGATCGGTGACAGGTCCTTGACCTCCGTGCCCTTCAACTGGAGCTCTTGCAAAGAGGTCATGTCCTTTAATGGGGAGAGATCCGCCAGCGGGCAATGTCGGATGGCTATCCGCTTCAGGGTCATTCCTTTCAGGCAGGACAGATCTCGCACACCGGCGAATTCCACGTACAGAGACTCCAGCGGCAAACCCCTCACGGCCGACAGGTCGCTGAGTTTGCATCCGCGTCCTCGTGCGCCACAGACCAGCTCCTTCAAATCCCGAAACGCCGCCAAGGCCCCAATGTCAGACACGTTTTCCGACCAGATCTCAACGCGAAACACCTTACCGGCCTTGTCAGTCTTGAAGATGCATTCCCGTGTGAGCATATCCGGATTCCGATCCAGCAAATAGCTTCGGATGGCATCGGCATTTCCCTCGATGGCCGCCAGTTTTGCGGAAAGCGCCGGTGGCTTGATCGCAACCGCGTTGTTTTTCAACGCATTCGGCTCGTCGCCAGCCTTCTCGACGACTTGCGCTGCAGCGACTCTCTTTTCCTCCTCGATCCTTTCAGCCGTCGCCACGCAGGCAACCAATCGATCCGCCAGCATCGGGTGCGTGAAGGCAAAGAACTTGCGAGCTTGGGGATAGCTCTTTGCATTCCAGGCCATCAGCCCTTTGATCAAGGCAACATCGGGCTTGGATTCCTCAGATCCCATGCGCACGATCTTTTCACGCTGTGACAGATCCCGCGCCTCGAATGTCAGCGGGACCGTGATTAGGGATCCGCCTGTTCTCACCACCTGCTGCCCGGAAACCTTGCCATCCTTCACGCTGACAATGGTCAGCTTTTTGACACCGTTGGTCAATTGGACTGAAATCTCCCGTCCTATCTCTGCCTTAAGACTATCGATAATTCTTTGATCGATGGTCGCCGCGCTTTCCAACAGGCCTTTCACCGTGCCGATCGCGTCTCGTTTCGGTTCAAGCTCTAAATCATCAAAAGCCGCTATTGCCATCCTAAGAGACGGCTCTACACCCCCGGCTGTCAGTTCCAGTGTCAGGCGCTCCAGCAGGTTCGACATCTTGTTTTCCGCCCGAACGCTCTGCGTACGCTGAGCTTCCTCACGGGCTTGCTCCCTGCGTTTTTCCTCCGCAAGGGCTTGCTCCAGAGCGGCTTTTTTCTTCCGGGCTTCCGCTTCCTCATCCTGAACCGTGGGTGGGCGAAAGACCTCATTGCCCGGCGCAGGATTCGTTCTCGCCGGCGTCCCTGCGTGGAAAACGGCCGTCGTGGTGGGTTGCAAGTTGACGTGCGGCTGCTTCTGCGGATCGACCACGCTCGTCTGCAGCTTGGACTGAGACAGGACTAGCACACTGACACCCACCAGAACCGCCACTCCCGCCCCGATCAGAATCGGGAGAGGACCAGCCGATTTTTGAGTCTGAACAGGCGCCTGCTGAGGCCTCACCATGCTCTGCGACTGGGAGGGCGGCCTCATGGTGCTACCGCCTTGTGGGGCAGGTCGGATGAGCGGCAACCCCTTCTTGATTCTCGCCATGTCGGCGCGCACAGCAGTCCAGTCGCGATACCGGGAATCCCTGTTCTTGGCCAGCATCCGTTCAATCAGCGCACACAGGTGTCGGGTGACCTTCGGATTGACATCCAGAGCATTGGGCACCGTATCCGAAACCTGCAGATCCATGACCAATGCGTCGGGATGCCCCTTAAAAAGGGGCGTCCCGGTCACCAGATGATAGAGCATGGCGCCCAGGGAATAGATGTCGGCCCGGCAATCGAGGTCGGGCACGCCCATGGCCTGCTCGGGAGAAATATAGGCCGGCGTCCCCATGACTTCCTCGTCAGCCAAAGTCGCGTTCATGGCTTTGATCGTGCGTGAAAGACCTAAATCGGACACCTTCACACTGCCGTCTGCATCCAGCATGACATTGTCCGGCTTAACATCGCAATGAATGATCCCGGCATTTTTCCAGGCATAGTCAAGGGCTATGGCCACGTGTTCGCAGACGCGCAGGGCGTCCTTTTCCGAAAGAGTACCCTTGCGGCGAACCCAATCGCCCACCGTATCGCCCGCCACATACTCCATGACAATGTAATAGACGCCATTCTCAACACCAGTATCATAGACTTGAACAATGCCAGCATTCTTTAGTTTGGCCGCTTGTTGCGCCTCGCTTTGAAACCGCTGAACGTCGGTTGCGTCGTGTTTGTACTGGGCAGACAGCACCTTGATCGCGACAATCCGGTCGAGCGAGATCTGGCGGGCTTTCCAGACGACAGCCATGCCGCCCTGACCGAGTTTCTCAATCATTTCGAAGCCGGGAATTTGGAACGCACCCGATTGTTCTATTGTGTCCATAAAAAAACGAAAATCGTTTGATTCGTTAAAACCGCTCGGTCTGTGTCAAAATCAATAATGAGAGTTTGCCAGAAGTAGAGGATGCTGTCAAATGGAAGCGCATGCTAAAACTGGAAAGTGAAAGAGGACATGCACCAAAAACGTGTTCAATGTTCCGTATTCCCCTCC
>JBIJDW010000014.1:0-21629 GCA_044343885.1 Kiritimatiellia bacterium | reverse complement strand
GGGCCAGCGTGGACAAAAACCGGGTTGCCTTCGATCGTCTGGAGGAGGTTGGGATAGATCGCCTTGTGCATCAGGGCGGTCATCGCGCCGGCGACATCGAGATCGCCGGTGGTGATCGGCTTGCCCGAAGTGCTGGTAGCGACGACGATCCGCGCCATGCGTTCCCGCAAATCCTTGATGTCGCGGGCCACCGCGAGAATCGCCATGATCTCCGACGAGACGGTGATGGCGAAGCCGCTGCGCATCATGAACCCGTCCATCTTGTCGCCAATGCCGATGATGATGTTGCGCAAGGCCTGGGCAGAGAAGTCCATGACCCAATTCATGGAGATGGCGTTCGGATCGATCGAGAGGCGCTTGAGATTGCGAGTGGCGAGCGTGGCGTCGTCGTAATTGAACTCGTGCTGGAGGCGGCTGGTGAGGGCGACCATGGCGAGATTGTGCGCATTGGTGATCGCATCGATGTCGCCGGTCAGGCCGAGGTTGAAATCGGTGAGCGGGATGCACTGGGCGAGGCCGCCGCCCGCCGCGCCGCCCTTGACGTTGAAGGTCGGTCCGCCCGAAGGCTGGCGGATGGCGCCGGTCACCCGCTTGCCCAGCTTGCCGAGACCGTCAACCAGGCCGATCGTGGTGGTCGTCTTGCCTTCGCCGAGCGGGGTGGGGGTGATCGCGGTGACGTCGATGTACTTGGCGTCGGGACGTGAGGCGAGGCGTTCCAGCACGCGCAAGTGGTTCACCTTGCCGATGTGATGGCCGTAGGGCATCAGTTCGTCGGGCAGGATGCCGAGGTCGGCTGCGATGCGGGTGATCGGCTTCATGCCGGCTTCGGCGGCTTCGGCGATCTGCCAGTCTTTCATCTGAGTCGGGTCAAGTGTGGTCATGGGATTTCCTATCGTTAATGTCGATATTATCGATCATGTCGATACTATCGAAATGATCGGGAAAGACTCAGATCGTGCCATCACGACTGGCGGTGATGTAGTTCATGCCGTATTCGTCACGGCCGAGCAGCAGGTCCACGACGAGTCGGAACGGCTCCGAGGCGGGATCGAGGCCGTCGAGGATGGCGTCGTTGATCTGCAGGGGATCGACGATGCCGCCGTCGCAGCCGCGTTCACGGCAGAGGCGGGTGAAGACCTGGTTGATGAGGGGGCGCTTGGGAAGTCCGTAGGAGATGTTGCTGAGACCGGGGGCGAAGTGGATCTCCGGACCGTAGGCTTCGCGCATGGCGCTGATGGCGTCGAGCACGGCGAGGCCGTTGGCACCGTCAACCGAGATGGGGAATACCAGCGGGTCGAGGTAGATATCTGTGCGCTTAAAGCCTTGGCGTTCTAGGCTGGCCATGAGTTCCGCGATGTTGGCGAGGCGGGCTGCCACGGTGTCGGGCATGCCCGTGGCGCCGGTGGCGCTGGCGATGATCTTGGCACCGGCGGCGGCGGCCACCGGGATGGATGCGGCGCGTTCGAGCGAGACCGAGTTGATCATGGGCTTGCCGCGGGTGCGGTCACAGGCGTCGATTCCGGCCTGAAGAATGTCGGGATTGGAGGAATCGATGCTCAAAGGCAGTGGACTTGCCCGTTGCAGCACCTCCGCCGTCCAGACCACGGCGCGGAGCTTTTCGGCTTGATCCATGCTGAACTCGTCCACGTTGAGGTCGAGAAAGTGCGCGCCGGTCGCCTCCTGCTCGCGCGCCATGGCTTCCAGATAAGCGACACCGGCGGCCTGATCATCGCCTTTTCCATACAGGCCTTGCCAGACGGCGACGGCCATGTGGCGGACCTTGCCGTTGCGCCACTCCTCGCCGGCGACGACCGCCGGGGGGATCGGCAATGTGCACGGAACACCCTTGTTCTTAAAGGCGAGGGCGCTCCGTCCGTCGGGCAGGGTCACGACAAATTTACCGGCGGTGAGCCGGATGCGCGTGCAGTGAATGTTTTCGCCGACGATGATAAAACGACCTGTGGCCATGGGAAACCCTCCGGTTGCGCCGCATCCCGACAGGGGGCGTGCGTGGGGGTAGTATGAGGCCAAAGCGAGCGCGAGCGCAATCGGAGTTTGGTGCTAATTTCTGTTCAGTAGGTGCGGCGGCGCGCCGGGCGTGCTGCGGTCGCGCGTCGGGGCGCGGGCCACGCAATGCGGAAATCGGGGACGTCGCGACGAACGACCCGGATGCCGCGTGGCGTGAGGGAGATCTGACGGTAGTCGTCGGCGGTGACCGCGATCGAGCCGTCCGCCGCCAGCGCGTCAATCAGCAAAGCGATCTCGGCCGCTGACACGTCGCTCAGCAAGCCGAAAGTTGAAAGCGCATCGAGTCCGCGTTCGGTCAGATAGGGGTCTGGATCGGCCCGCAGCACCTGGATCACACGACGCGCGCCGTAACGTCCCTGCATGCGGCTGACGCAGGAGAGGATCTTCTGGATGACCAGCCACTGCGGTTCGGTGGGCGGGGCGAGGGCGCGCGTTTCGCGCGGCGCACAGCGGTCGCAGCCGCCGCAGACCGAGGCCCCCGCCGTATCGCCGAAATAGGAGAGGATGTAGGCGTGGCGGCATCCGGCGTGGTCGACAAAGCGAAGCATGGCCTGAAGCCTGCGGCCGTCGCGGTCGGCTTTGATCCGAAGACCCTCAAACTGCGGCTTGAGCGCGGCCGCGTCAGCGCCGGGAACCAGCGCCGTGGTATGGACGCGCGTGCCGGGCTCCTGTTCGCGCCGGATCAGGTTGGCGCGTTCGAGCACCGCAAAGGCGGTGCGCACCGCCATGTCGTTCTTCTGCCCGATGGCGGCGGCCCACGCTTCGAGCGACTGACGCTGCGGCCCGCTGGCGCAGTGTCGCTGGATATGCTCCCAGATGGCGAGGATGTCGGCGGGGGCGGGATTGGCACCGTCGACGAAAAACTGCTGCGTACGGACATCGGCGTAGTTGAAGAGCAGCTCGCACCAGGCGGGCTGACCGTCACGCCCCGCGCGGCCAACCTCCTGATAGTAGGCCTCGACCGATCCGGGCACGTCCCAATGGATGACGAAGCGGACATTGTTGCGGTCCACGCCCATGCCAAAGGCGTTGGTGGCGACGATGACCGGGCTTTCGGCGGAAATGAAGGCGTCCTGCACGCGGGCACGTTCGTCATCGGACAGCGCGCCATGGTAGAGAAGCGCGGGAGTACGGCCGGTGTCGCGGAGCAGATTGCAGACCCGTTCGGCCTGGCGGCGCGTGGCGACATAGACGATGCCGGTGTGGTGCGCGCGGATGCAGGCGCGGACGCGGTCGAGCTTGGCGGCATGGGTGGGCGTTCGGGTGACGGCCAGATGGAGGTTGGGGCGGGAGAACCCGTGAATGTGAACGGCGGGCGCGGCGCGCGGCGCGACGCCGAGCTGGAGCTGGGTGGAGATGTCCTCGCGCACGTCCGGCGTGGCCGTGGCGGTGACCGCCATAACCCGCACGCCGGGAATCTGGCCGAGGGCGTTCCGGAGATTGAGGTAATCGGGGCGAAAGTCGTGGCCCCACTGACTGATGCAATGCGCCTCGTCCACGGTCAGCAGCGAGATCGGCGTCTGCGCCAGCGCTTCCACAAAACGGGAGTTGCGGAACCGTTCGGGGGCGATGTAGACCAATTTGAAACGGCCGGCGCGGAGGCGGGCCAGCCGCGAAGCCATCTCCTCGGGATCGACCGAGGAGTTTAGAAAAGTTGCGGCAATACCGCGTCGCTCGAGGGCGTCAACTTGATCCTTCATGAGTGCGATCAAGGGCGAGATCACGAGGGTCGTGTGGGGCAAGAGAAGGGCGGTGAGCTGGTAGCAGAGGGACTTGCCCGAACCGGTCGGCATGACCAGCACGACATCGCGGCCGGCGAGCGACTCGCGGATCGCCTCCATCTGTCCCTCGCGGAAATCGGCATGACCAAACCAGCGGACGAGCGCGGCCCGGATCGCGGTCTCGTCAGGGGATGGGCAGGCAGAGATGGGTGAGCGGGCAGTCATGGGTGAAAGCTTAGCGTCTGGCGGTCGCCCCGTCAATTCGGTAATGCGTTCTGGCCATTGCGCTTGCTTTCCCTCCTGCCGCCGCCGTATAGTATCCGCGTGACACCGGAGCGGACCGGCGTGCGCATGTTCAACCATCGCAAGGGGGATTAGGAATGCCGTGGGATCGGGGAACATACGGGTTGGAGACGGCTTCTGGCGGCGGTTCGCCGCCGCTGTGGCCGCGTTTGTTCGCGGGAGTCGTGCTGGCAGCGGTGATTGTTCTCGGCGTGCGGGCCTGCCGATCGCTGGAGAGCGGGTCGATGAGTCTGCGGCGTGCCATTCCCCATTCGGGTCGCGGATCGCCTCCGGGTGCGGCTGCGGTGGGTCAGGAAGTCGCGGCGCCCCTGCCCCAGGCATTGCGGATCGACCGGCTGCCGCCCGAGCAGCGCAGCCTGCTGGCGCAAGCCGAGGCAGGCGTGAAAAAAGGTGAGGATGCCGCGGCGCGCGACGCCTATCTGGCGCTATTGAGCCAGGTCACAGACGGCGCGGCGCGTCTGGAAATTGAAGATCGCCTCGGCGTGCTGTCGGTCGCCGTGGCGGTTTCGCGACTGCCGATGGCGGGCAAGATTTCCTATGTCATTCAGAAGGGCGATTCGACCTCCTCGATCGCCCGCCGATTCGGCGTGACGCAGGAATACCTCCTCCGCGCCAACGGACTGGCTGATCCCAACCGCATCGTCGTCGGCCGCGATTTGCGGGTGCTCGACAAGCCGGCGTTCGCGATCACGGTTTCCAAAAAGGAGAAGACCCTGACCGTCACGCTCGGTGGTCAGTTTTTCAAACGGTATCCGGTTTCGGTGGGCCGCGCCGACGACACGCCGGAAGGGATGTTTGTGATTGGAAATCGCATGGTTCACCCCTCGTGGTGGCGGGCCGATGGCACCGAGATCCCGTACGGCCATCCCGACAACATTCTGGGCACGCGTTGGTTGTCGCTGACGGCTGCCGGCACGACGCCACGCATCAAAGGATACGGCATTCACGGCACGTGGGACGACGGCGCGGTCGGCGTCTCGTCCAGCGCAGGCTGCATCCGCATGCGCAACGCCGATGTCGAGGAACTCCACCTGCTGGCGCCCTCGGGAACCCCGGTCATGATCGCTCCGTGAGGGGAGCTGATCAGCCCGTGCTTTGGCCTATCCCGACCTTCTCAATCGGCTGGCAGTGTTTGCCACGGAATGACCAGGGTGTGATGTTGTGGCAGGGGAGCACGCTTGAGTCCGCGTGTTCCGCCGCCCTCATCGAACATCGCGTCGACGAGCAGTTTGCCCAACGGCGACTCGTTGAGCGCGCGGGCGCCTCGCGTGCGATCCATCGCCTCCTGCTGCAGGCACGAGAAGTCCACACGCGCGGCGCTCGCCTTGACCGCGATCGCAACCAGTTGCTCTGCCCCCACCGTGTCCGATGTCACCGTCACCTTGGGCGTGATTCGCTCCTGACCCGGCATCAGCCGGTTGTCATCCACCGTGCCCGGCTCGGGAAACAGGGCTTGTATGCCGTAGCTGCTGTCAATGAAGAGTAACGTAACGTCTATGGGATGTGCTGAAGGATTCGCGACCCGAAAGGCGATCGTGTCTCCGCTGCGCAAGACTCGCCCCGACGGACCCGGCGCGAGCGGTTGGGCCGAGGGCGAATCGGGCTTGTCATAGCGGAGCAGATCGACGGTCACCCGTGTAGCACCCGTCCTGTTGCTTCCCGGTTGTGCGTCGCCGGAAATGCGGAGCAGTCGGAGGGCGCGGGCGATGCGCGTCAGACGGTCACGAAGCGCCGCCGAAAACGTCTTGTCGTCCGTCGGGTCTCCAACCTGGAACACCGGCGGTTTTCCGTTGCCGCTTTGCCAACCAGTGCCCGGAACCAGCGTGCCTTGCTTTCCGTCCAACCGCAGAAACCAGTCGGCATCCTCAGCCGTGTACGTCACGTCGGCGAGGCCGCATGCGCTCAAGGTCTTGAGCAGGCCGGCAATGGGGCTAGGCAGGGTGTCCTTCTGGCAAACCCTCATCGCGCCGGACGTTCCCGCGACTATTTGCACGGCCACTCGAAGCGGCGGCAGGTCGAATGCCTCCTGCACGATGCGGCAACGCGTCTCGATGCCCAGGTCCTTTCTTCCCGGCGCGGGCCGGCCCGCTGACGCGGTCGGAATTACCGACGAGACCACCGAGTCGGCCACGGCGACCGTCACGAATCCAAGCGATATCTCCGAATTCGTCAGACCTGCCGGTGGAAAAACCTCTAGGATCGTGCCGGGCCGCAGACTGTGCAAGGTCCCGGCGTTCATCTCATACCCCTGGGGTGTGACGTTTCCCGTGAGCAGAAAATGCGAGCGCTCATCCCGGACCTCCCGGCGCAATACGACCCGATCAAGAGCCGTTCCTTCGATGAAGGGGGTCGGTTGCGCGACGCCGATCGTCCGGTATATCGTCATTATTCGGTCCGCAAGCTGGCGATAGGTGAATGTGCCCTCGGCCTGCATCAGGGATTGCGCGATCGTGTAGGTCAGCATACCATGAACCTTGCCCGTCTTGCCCGGCATGGGAGTCTCGAACGTGGTTTCATACGGTTGTGCCGCATAGATGGCCACGAGACCGCCCGAACCGGTCGCCAGATCAAACGCCCCTGCAGGCGCGGAGGCTCCGCGATTGGCCGCAGGTTGAATCTGTACCTTCGCCAGAACGGATTCGGGAATCAAGTCGCGCATGTCCACGCGCCGGATCTGTCGCTCGCCTATGGCCACGTCTCGGGTCATGGTCCCCGAATTGCAGGAATCGAACACCATCCAGACGAACACACCCTTTTTCACCAGTGTCTCCGTCCACGCATGCACCTCATCGTCGACCAGCGCGTTTTTCACGGTCCCGGCTTCCTCGTCCCAAGCGCTGATATCGGCGGGCAGGAAGATTTCGTCCAACCCGTCGGATTCGATGTCGGCCGGGTCCGGGTGGTCCGGTTGCTGACTGCCATGTCCCGAAAACAACACGAAGACCTGATCACCGGATTTGGACTTGGCACTCATCCGCAGGAACGCCTGCAGAATGTTGACGCGCGTGGGCCGTGCGGTGACGGCCGCCGGCCAGCCGCTCAGCACGGTGATGTGGTCTTCTCGGAAGCCCATGCGCGCGTCGAGAAGCACGCTTCGCATGAGTTCCACGTCGTTCGTCGGCCCGCGCAGCGAGCGTTCCTGCGGCAGGTTGGGATACTGACTCGCGCCGATCAGCAGAGCCCAGTCGTCGGCCCGGCCATCCGCTACGGTGAGCAGCAGGGTCAAGACCGCCGTAATCGAAAGAGGCATCGCGCTTCGCATCTTCATTGTTTATCTCCCGTCTTGTTCCAGAGTTCCATGCAGGGCCGCCAGTCGCCGGATACGATGAAGGCGCTCCAATAGAAGGGATGACGCCATTCCGGGTGTTCTTTTCTCAAGGCCAGTTGCGCGTTACGCAGGGCTGCCGCCCTGCCGGTGCCGCGCTTCAGCTCCTCGTAGAAGAGCCGCATGATTTCAGCCGTCGCCTCATCATGCACCTTCCACAGGCTCAGCACCAGCGTAGCGGCGCCCGCTTCCTGAAACGCACGTCTCAGGCCGAACACCCCGGCGCCGCTGACGGCCTCGCCCACGCCGGTCTCGCACGCCGACAGAACCACGAGCGGCGTGCCGCGCAGGTCCAAGTCGGCCACTTCCATCGCCGTCACAATTCCGTCATCGCCGCTCGCGGCAAATCGGTTGGCTCCGGCCAGAGCCAGGCCTGAGCGAAGGTAGGGGTGTCGATAGATATCGAAGTCGGGCGTCAATACCTGCTCCTGCTGGGCCGGTTGGGCCGGCGCGACCTTCTTCAAGCCTCGGACCTCGCCTGCGGGCGTGCCTCGCTCGTTCAGGAAGAAGCCGTGCGTGGCAATGTGCAGGACGGCCGGACTGCGGATGTTCTTCAACGCCCCTTCGGTCGCCTGTGCTCCCGCCGCCGTGTGGGTGCCGGGCATGATCCGGACGATGGCGTCGCGTTCACGGGCGGTGCCGGGAAGCGGGCCGAAGAGCATGCCGCTGCCGGACTGAGGAACCGCGTTCTCGTTCCTCGCCGCAGTCCTTTCCGGTTCGGCGTCGAAGTCAGCCGCCGCGATGATCATCGGCGCCTGCAGCGCCACAGCGGCCGGCCGTTTGACCAGCAGGTCGCGGCTGGAATTCAGATACACGATCAGCGCCCGCTCCAGGAGCATCCGTCCTTGGCCGTCGGGCAGCATGCCGAAGGGAACTAGGTGGAGCACATCGTCGGGCGAGATAAACAGGGATTCGACGTCCTTCAACTGTTCCAGCACCGGATCGAGAATCAAGACGGCCAAGTCCCGTGCCGCCGTTTCGGCGGCGGGCGTTCCGGGATTCATGATTTCCCGTCGCAGGGCGTGAATCTTGGGGGCGATGACACTCATGCTGCCCAGCGATTGGCCCCGGAGCCGTCCGTCCGGAAGCAGAACATATACGGCACACTCCGCCGGTTCACTCTTGCGTTGTGCGGCGGAAAGGGCGGGCTTCGAGCGCTTGTACGTGACGTATTCGAGCAGGGCGCTTCGCGGCGGCAGGGCTTGGCACACGCGCTCCAGGGTCGGGGATTCGACAGGCGGTCCATCCGGCTCCCCGACCCGCATCTGCAACTCCCGAACGCCGTTATCAATATCCCGTTGCAGCATCCATAGACGTTTGGCCTCCTCGCGATCCAAGCGCTTATTCACCGACAGGGCCATGTGAGATAGTTCGCTTCGCCGGGTTGCCAGCGCGCGAAGGCTCTCCAGCGTCTTGGAATCGGCGCTCTGTCGTATTTCGGCCTGACGGGTGCTCACGGCCTCGGCAACCAGTCCCTTGCGCCGCAGAATGGTTTCGAAGGCGAATCGGGACGCCTCTGCGTTATCCGGCGCATAGACCAGATGCAGTTCCACCGGTAAATGAGTCTTTCCCTCGATCTTACGAACGAAAGTCTGCTTTTGATCCTCCGACCCCATCTTCATGGCCTCCGCCAGCCGTCGTGTGTATATCCTGTCGGAATCGCGGGCACGCATCAAGGCATCCGGAATGTTTTTCCGCAAACAGGAAATACATGCCAGACTGGTCTGCGTATTGCCCGCGTCCTCGCTGTCCGCTCCGCTAACGCGTTGCGCCATGGCTAGCGAACGCCCCAGCAGCGTCTGAGCTTCCTCAAGCCGCGACAGGCCGAGGGCATACCATCCGAGATTGTTCAATGCGGTATAGACAGTCTGGGGTGGAACACCGGGCCGATCCTGGATCAGTTTCAGAGCCTCGGCCTGGGTGGCATAGGCAGAAGCCACGTCGCCTCTGTCCGCATAGACACGGGCCAGCAAGTGCAGTGTTTGGGATATCCCAAATGGGGAGGCGTCCGCCCGGCTCCGTCGGATACGCAGGCTATCCTCGAGACATCGCGTCGCTCGATCATATTCTCCCAGCATCCGATTCATGCGCCCTGTGGAATCGAGCGCATCTGCGATCCGGGGATCGTTTGCAGGCAATGTCTTCTGGAGGATCTCCTGGTTGCGGAACAGATAGGGTTCGGCCCGGTTGGCGTCGCCCATCTGCATGAAGAAATTGCCGACACTTTGCAGTGCCTGTGCGTACTGAAGAGGGGGGGCGCTGGCATTCCGGTCCAGAATCTGGAGACCGATCAGCCCGTAATGCTCAGCCTCGGCATATCGCCCCAGTTTCAGATAGACGTCGCCCAAAGCCTGCCAGAACAATCCGGATTGCTCATCATAAACGTCTGAGGCGGTCCGGCACATCTCGCAGGCCTCCTTAAGATGCGCCTCCGCGGCCTGCAGACGGTCCAGGCGGTTTTCCGCCAGGCCGAGCGCATAAAGCGCGTACGCCAGATCCCCGGGTTTGCGGTTGGGGGCGGCGCGCATGATACGTAAAGCCGTTTCGCCGCAGGCGACCGCCGTCTTGTAGTCCCTGACGTTCACGCAGGCGACGGCGAGTTTGTAGGAGAGTCGCCCGACTTCCAAGTGGTTGGTCCCCAGCGTCTGCCGGGCGAGGCGCAAGGCCTCCTGGCCGGCTGTAATCGCCTCGCGCCCCCGACCGTCCCGCTGCAGTTCATCCATGCTGGCGAGCAACCGAGCCGCTTCGTCTGGAAGTGTTCGATTCCGCGAACTGGAATCAGAATCCGCATGCGCGCGGACGGCCATGAGAATGATGAAGCTCAAGGCCCACAGGCCTCGCTTCGCGAGCACAGGACAACGCATGGACAAGCAACCGATTATTGACGCGAACCAGCACGGACCAGTAATAAACTTAGCATCCATAGCGCTAGTTTGTCAAATGCCGGTGGTGAAGTCCAGCCCAACGTCAGAATGAGGAAGAACACACCTTGAACCCACACCTTGAAAGCGTGTGCCGGGATCCACGCCAGACGTGTCATACATCCCGACTGAACAAGCAAAAGAAATCAGGGTTCAGGGAGGCATTTTCTGCCTGAACCCTGAACCCGTTCTTCGTGAACGATTCCCCTTACGCGGCCGATCCCAAGATCGCTTTGAGATCCGCGGCGGCGGTGCTGATGGGCGTGAGGCCGAACTTCTCAACGAGGACGTTGAGCACGGTCGGCGAGAGGAAGGCGGGCAGGCTGGGCCCGATGCGGATGTTCGTGATCCCGAGCGCCAACAGCGTGAGGAGGATGCAGACGGCCTTCTGCTCGTACCAGGAGAGGACGAGCGTGAGCGGTAGGTCGTTGACGCCGCAGTTGAAGACCTTGGCCAGCGTCACGGCAACCTGAATCGCCGAGTAGGCGTCGTTGCATTGCCCCATGTCGAGCAGGCGCGGAATGCCGCCGATGTCGCCCAGCTTGGCCTGCAGGTGATTGAAGCGGTATTTGCCGCAGGCGAGCGTGAGGATCAGCGTGTCCTTCGGCGCCTGCTCAACAAACTCCGTGTAGTAGTCGCGCCCGAGCTTGGCACCGTCGCATCCGCCCACGAGGAAGATGTGCTTCACCGCGCCCGACTTGACCGCAGCGACCACTTTGTCCGCCACCGAGAGGACGGCGTTGCGCATGAATCCGGTCAGCAGCGGCTCGCCCGCCTTCTGCTGGGTCCACCCGCCGAGTTTCACCGCATGCGCGATCAGGGCCGAGAAGTCCTTGCGCCCCGCCGCGTCGGTGGCGATGTGCGTGACGCCCGGCCAGCCGACCTCGGCCGTGGTGTAGAGCGCGCCGGCATAGGTGGGCTTGGGCGGCATGATGCAGTTCGTTGTGAAGAGGACGACGCCGGGGAGGTTGTCAAACTCCTTCTGCTGATTCTGCCAGGCGGTGCCGAAGTTGCCCTTGAGCTGCGGGTATTTTTTCAGTTCGGGATAGGCATGCGCGGGCAGCATCTCGCCGTGGGTGTAGACGTTGACGCCCTTCCCGGCCGTCTGCTCCAACAGCATCTTGAGGTCGTGTAGGTCGTGACCGGTCACGATGATGAACGGACCCTTTTCGCAGTTCGTTGACACCGGCGTCGGCACGGGATGGCCGTAGGTCTCGGTGTTGCCTGCGTCAAGCAGCCCCATGCAGGTCAGGTTGACCTTGCCGAATTCGAGGATCAGTCCGAGCCACTCCGCGACGCTGTGGTCATCGCCCAGCGCCTTCATTCCCTTGCGGAACCAGCCGGAAACCTCGGGGTCGGTCTTGCCGAGGACGCGGGCGTGGTGGGCATAGGCGGCCATTCCGCGCAGACCGAAGAGGAGGGTGGAGCGGAGGGAGACGATGTCCGTATTGCCGTGGAACAGCTCCTCCGGTTTGAAGGCCGGGGCGCCGCCAGCCTTGGCGGTGGCCGCGCGGATGCGGTCGCGCATAGCGGTCTGGGGCGGGGCATCGAAGTTGACGTTAGTGACGGTCATGAACAACGCGTCCATGAAGAGCGACTCGCAAGAGACGCAGGACGGCTTGCCGTCCAGAGCGCGTGCCAGCGTGATCAGCTCGGCGGTGATCTCGTCCTGAAGGGCGGCGATCTCGGGCTTCTTGCCGCAGACGCCTACGCGGGTGCAGCCTTTGCCGCCCGCGGTTTGCTCGCATTGGAAACAGAACATGTCGCTCATGATGTGAATCTCCGTGTGTTGTGGTGTGTTGTGTGGGGTTGTGAAGAAAGAAAGCAAAGAACCGGATTCTACTCCTCCAGGATTGTGCCGTCCGTGCTGATCGTGACGACATGCCAGGGGATCATTTTTCCGCTGTTGACCAGCGCCTGCTGAGCGGCGTTGGCGATGCCGGCGCAGCAGGGCACTTCCATGCGCAGCACGGTGAGGCTGCGAATGTCGTTGGTCTGCAGAATGGCGGTGAGTTTTTCGGAATAGTCGCCCGCATCCAGCTTGGGGCAGCCGATCAGCGTGACCTTGTTGGCCATGAAGCGCCGGTGGATGTCGGGATAGGCAAAGGCCGTGCAATCCGCAGCGATGAGCAGCGCGGCGTTCTTGAGATACGGCGCGTTTTGCGGCACAAGCTTGATTTGCACGGGCCAGTTCGTCAGGCGCGATTCGAGCGTGGCGGCCGTGGCGGCCGGTGATACCTCGGGGGCGGCGGCTTTCGGACGGGAGATGGACTTCGCCATCGTTCCGGGGCAGCCGCAGGGGAGCGGCGGCGGGGTGGGGGCGGCTTGTTTGGCCGCCACGGCGGCCTCGTCAAAGGGTGCCGCCTCGCGCTCGACGATGTGAATGGCGTCGGCCGGACATGCGGGAAGGCAGGCGCCGAGACCGTCGCAATAGCTGTCCGAGACGAGCTTTGCCTTACCGTGAACAAGTTGGAGCGCCCCTTCGTGGCAGGCGTCGATGCACAGGCCGCACCCGGTGCAGGCGGCTTCGTCAATGGTGATGATCTTTCGTTTCATGTGTTCTCCTGGTTTTTTTGATTGGCAATGTCTGCCAGCGTGGTCGTCGCGAGCAAGTGCGAAAACTGGTTGCGAAGCTGCGCGAGCGCGCGGCCCAGAACGCAGCTTTTTCCCGGGCATACCGGAAGGGGGAGCAGACAGGCGTCGTCCTGTGCGATTATCCCTTCAACAGCCTCATAGACGGCGCGGAGGGTTGTCTGGTCGGGGCGATTCGCGAGGCGGATGCCTCCCGTGGGACCGCGTTGTGATTGGATGATGCGCGCACGGGCGAGGTCCTGCACGACCTTGGCCAGGTGGGACTGAGAACAGGCCAGGGCTGCGCATATTTCGCGGGTAGCATGATAATGATCCGGATCACGCGCCAGCCAAATGCAGGCGTGCAGGGCGATTGATGCGGCTTCTGAAATTTTGATTGGCGTACCCATGGAAAACGGCCCTCTTCTTGAGTTCGGGAATAAAAGTACCAGAATTCCTGAATAGTGTCAAGGGGGTAAAGA
Source organism: Kiritimatiellia bacterium (assembly GCA_044343885.1). Taxonomy (GTDB): domain Bacteria; phylum Verrucomicrobiota; class Kiritimatiellia; order RFP12; family JAAYNR01; genus VGWG01. The sequence continues at coordinate 8,278 of JBIJDW010000014.1, read as the reverse complement.
AAAATATTTATTGAAACGGAAGCAAATGTGATTGACTGGACATTCCAAAACCGCAGGAGTATCATTCGCCCGTTTGTTTGCGGTCGTTCACGCCACCACGGGCCGCTCCATTCGGAACGCTGTGCGTGCTCGGTGGCAGAAGGATACTCGCGTGAATATTCTGTCTGGGTTTCGTGCATTGGTTGCTTTGCGATTTCGTCCGGCGGCGCTGGATCTTTTTACGCAGCCGTATTCGTTCTCGGATTTGCTTCACGATCTGATTGCCGGGCTGATCGTCGGGGTGGTGGCGTTGCCGTTGGCGATTGCTTTCGGCATTGCATCGGGGGTCTCCCCGACGCAGGGGTTGGCGACGGCCGTAATCGCAGGGTTTCTGATTTCCGCTTGCAGCGGCAGCCGGGTGCAGATCGGCGGTCCTACCGGCGCGTTCATCGTCATCATTTATGGGATTGTGGCGAAGCATGGGTACGACGGGTTGGCGGTGGCGACGCTGATGGCCGGTGTGATGCTGATTATCATGGGGTTTGCAGGCTTCGGGTCGATCATTAAATACATCCCGTATCCGGTGACGGTGGGATTTACGACTGGAATCGCGCTGATCATCTTTGCCGGTCAGATCAAAGACCTGCTGGGTTTGCAGGTGGAGAAGGTCCCCGCCGATTTCATTGAAAAAATGATGACGTACGGTCGCACCATCGGCACGATGAATCCGCTGGCGGCCGGGGTCGGGGTGGCGACCGTCCTGATCGTCTTGCATTGGAAACGCGTTACGCAGCGTGTGCCGGGTTCTCTGGTGGCGATTCTGCTCACGACGGCCGCCGTGCAGGTGGCGTGGGCGTGCGGGCTGGACTTCGAGATGGAGACGATTGGCCAGCGCTTCCCGGCGGTCGCCGAGGGCATGCGCATTCAGGCACCGCGGTTGCCGCTGGTGAGTTTGGAGACCTTCCGCACGCTGTTCTCTCCAGCGATATCGATCGCCTTGCTGGCGGGGATCGAGTCGCTGCTCTCCGCTGTGGTGGCCGACGGCATGACGGGGCAGCGACATCACTCCAACACGGAGCTTATTGGTCAGGGACTGGCCAATGTGGTGTCGCCGCTGTTCGGCGGAATTCCGGCGACTGGAGCCATCGCCCGCACAGCGACCAACATCAAGAACGGCGGACGGTCCTCTCTTGCTGGAATTTTTCATGCGATCGTGTTGTTGCTGATTATGCTCTTTCTTGGACGCTGGGCCTCCATGATTCCGATGGCGACTTTGGGCGGCATTGTGGCTGTGGTGGCGTGGAACATGAGCGAGCTGCATCTGTTTCGCCGGATGTTCAGCAGCACCCGGAGCGACGCGCTGGTCATGATGGCAACGTTTCTGCTGACGGTTCTCATCGATCTGACGGTGGCCATCCAGATCGGGATGATCCTAGCCGCCTTCCTGTTTATCCGGCGGATGGCTGAGGCCACTCAGGCGGGCTACATGACGCGCCTGCTCGGCGACTCGGCACCCGATGCGGACGCCGTCCCGGGCGCCCCGCAGCGGCAGGTCCCGAAGGGATGTGATGTGTTTGAGATCAACGGGCCGATGTTCTTTGGCGCGGCCGACAAATGCCGTGATGCGATCGATCTGATCGGCCGCAGGCCCCAGATTCTGATTTTTCACATGCGGCATGTCCTGGCGCTCGACGCCACAGCGCTGAACATTTTGGACGACGTTTTCCGGCAGTGCGAAAAGCGCGGAACGCGGCTCCTCCTCGCGGGCGTTCACAGTCAGCCGCTGGTGCTGATGACCCGCTCCGGTTTTCTGGAGCGCGTGGGCCAGGACAATGTCTTCAGCGACATTGATGACGCCTTGAACCGTGCGCAGGAGCACCTCACGCGATAAATGCGCGGATGCGGTTGGCTTCGGTGATCAGGGCGCGGATGCGGTCGGAGTCGCCGTCGGCGATGGCGTGGGTGAGGGCGTCTAGGTGTGTGCGGAAGGCGTCGAGCGCATCGAGCAGATGGGTGCGATTTTGCCTGAGTATAGGCTCCCACATGGCGGGGCCGCTCTTGGCGAGGCGCGCGGTCGAGGTGAAGCCGCCCGCGGCGAGGGAGAAGCGGACCTGGGCGTCGCTTTCGGGATCGAGGGTGGCCAGGGCGAGGGCGTACGAGAGGACGTGCGGGAGGTGGGAGACGTAGGCGGCGTTCAGGTCGTGACACGCGGCATCCAGGTAAACGAGGCGCATGCCGAGACCGGCGGTGAAGAGGCGCTCCGCGGCGGCGAGGGCATCGGGTGCGCTGTCAGTCGTGTCGCACAGGATGGCGGCACGACCGGCGAAAAGGGTCTCACGCGAGGCGGCTGGTCCGCTGTCCTCGGTGCCAGCCATCGGGTGCGCGGCGACAAACCGCGCGCGGCGGGGATGACTGCGGACCGCGTCGACGATCATCTGCTTGGTCGATCCCATGTCGACGACCGTCTGCCGGTCGGTGATGCGGTCGAGGACCTCGGGCAGGAGGCGGAGGATCGCGTCTACCGGCACGGCGAGGAGGATGAGATCAGCCGCCGTCACGGCCTCGGCAAGCGGGAGCGCCCGATCAATGAGGCCCAGTTGCAGAGCGGTGCTGAGGTGGTGAGGGTCGCTCTCCACGCCGATCCGCGTGGCGGCCAGCCCGGTCCGGGCGAGGTCGCGCGCGGCCGATCCGCCGATGAGTCCGAGTCCGACGATGGCAATGATCATGTTCGATCCTCTTCTCTGAATGCGGAACACGTCCTCACGGGATGATCGCCTTTTTCCGGGGTTCGAGCCGGCGCAGTTCGGCTAGCCAGCCGCTGAGTTCGGGGTCGGGTGCGGCATGCGCGGGCGAGGTCGGATTGTTCGCGTTCCACTCCTTCATTCGCGCTTCGGCCTGACTGAGTTCCGCATTCAGCCGGACTTGCTCAAATTTCATCCGCTTGAGCTGGTCAAGCAGATCGGACCGCGCCGGCCCGGTGGTGGCCTTGAACGCGACGGTCATCTTCTTGGCGCGGATGACAAATTCGTTGACCGCGTCGGTGGCGCGGTTGAAGGCGGCGGCATGCGGGTTGGCGGCTGTGATGGCCTGCTGTATCGTCGCCGTGCGCGCGTCGATGCGTTCCTTCAGGGTGTAATAGTGATGGAGCAGACTCAGGGTGTCGGCGGGCACAGCGGTGAGCGGACCCTCGAACATGACTAGGTTTGCGACTCCAATGAGAATCGGCCCCTTCCACTGGCCTTTCTGCTCGATCAGGCAAACCGCGACATCGCCGTCCGAGGATGTCGTGGTTTTGATCACTTCGCCGACCGTGCCAGCGGGAAGCATGCCGAGGTTTTTCCCGCTCTTCGAGTAGTGGGCCGTGCGCTGGATCAGAATAGCCCACGAGCTCGCATTGGTCATGGAGGCAGGTGGACAATAGGGGGGAATGACGGGTGGCGGTGCAATGATCGGCGCATCCGGCGGGGTGCTAACAGGGGCATCATCCTCGTCGACAGAGCGTGTTCCGAGGCGCTGCCCCGAATCACCGGGGTCGGCGGACGGGGCGTCCGTCGCGGGCGACATCCGTTCGAAAAAGGTGGCTGTGGGCGTGAGATCGTCAGTGGGAGGCCGGGTGACGGTTGGCTCCGAACTCGTCAAACGCGGAAGAAGGGCAGCGATCTTGGGCGTGCCAAAATAGACCGCAGCCGTTCCGATCACGGCGGTGAACAGGTACGTGGCCAGAAAGCGTTTCATCGGTTGAGATGCTCGCGGATGATGTTTAACATGCGGCGAATGGGTTCGGCTGCACCCCACAGGAGCTGGTCGCCAACCGTGAATGCGGCGATGTATTCAGGTCCCATCTTCATCTTGTGCAGGCGGCCAATGGGAACGGTCAGCGTGCCCGACACGGCGGCTGGAGTGAGATCGCGCAGGGTGGTCGCCTTGTCGTTGGGCACCACGCGGACCCAGTCGTTGGCGCCAGCCAGAAGCGACTCGACGTGCTCCAATTGCAGATCCTTCTTAAGCTTGAGGGTCAGACCCTGACTATGGCAGCGCATCGCGCCGACGCGGACGCACACGCCGTCAACCGGGATCGGCTCGGTGGTGCCGAGGATCTTATTGCATTCGACATGCCCCTTCCACTCTTCTCGGGTCTGGCCGTCGGCCACGGCCTTGTCGATCCATGGGATGAGGCTGGCGGCGAGCGGTGCGCCAAAGTGTTGGGTCGGCAGAGACGGGTCTCGGACGCTCGCAGCGACCTGGCGGTCAATATCCAGAATTGCGGCGGCAGGATCGTCGAGCAAGGCGCCCGGCGCGGCGGCGACTTGACGCATCTGCAGGAGCAGCTCGCGCATGTTCTTGGCGCCCGCGCCAGACGCGCTCTGGTAGGTCATAGTCGAAACCCATTCGACCAGTCCCGCCTCGAACAACCCATGGACCGCCATGAGCATCAGGCTGACGGTGCAGTTGCCTCCCACAAACAGGCGCCCGTGCGCCGCGAGAGACCGATTGATGACCGCGCGGTTGACCGGGTCGAGGACGATTACCGCGTCGTCGGCCATGCGCAGGGTCGAAGCGGCGTCAAGCCAGTAGCCCTTCCATCCAGCCTTGCGCAGATTACCGTAAACCGCGCCCGTGTAGTCGCCGCCCTGGCAGGTGACGATGATATCCATTTTGGCGAGCTGGCGCAGATCGGCGGCGTCCAGCAACGGTGTCGGGCCGCACCCCACGTCGGGACCCGTCCCGCCCACCTGCGACGTGGTGAAAAAGACCGGTTCGAAGCCCTTGAAATCACCCTCCTCGCGCATCCGCTCCAGAAGGACCGAACCGACCATTCCGCGCCAACCGACAAATCCGACTTTCAATGTCATAATACTCCGCCCATCCTACCAAGTCCCAGTGATTGAAAAGACAATGAATAATCTTAGCGAATTGACACGCGAACGTCGAGCGCTTATATGCTCTTGCCTTTCCTGCGATAGCCCAGCGGGGTGGCGCCCATGCGGCGGAGAAAGGTTTTTCCGAAGTGGCTGGGATCGGGGAATCCGCACTGCCGGGCGACTTCGGCGATGCTGAGGCTGGTGCGTCGCAGGGTCTCCGCGGCGCGGTTCATCCGATAGTCGAGCAGGGTGTCTCGGAAACTGCGACCGGTCTTCTGGGTGAGCAGGTGCGAGAAGTGGCTCGGCGAGAGGCAGGCGATGCGGGCCGCCTCGTCGCGCGAGAGGTCACGGGCAAGATTCTCCTCCATGAAGCGCAGCGCCTGCTGCAAGAGCACGGTGTTGGGGTGGTCACGGTATTCGCGAATGCCGTCCATCAGCCGTTCAAGGGTGTCGATCAGCCAGTGACAGAGATCGGCCTCGTCGGTGATGGCGGCCAGACGGCGCACGCCGTCGTAGTTCATGCCCAGCAACTCGGTCGGCCGTGCACCGCTCTCGACGGCGGCGCGGTACATCATCACAACGAGTTCGAGGGTCAAACTCTTGAGCAGTTCCAGACGATTGCCCGCGAGATGGTAGATGCCCACGAGCAGCCGGTTGAGGATCTCGCGGGCGGCGCGGCGGTCGCCGCGCTTGACCGCAGCCAGCAGCGCCGGTTCCTCGCGGAGATAGGCCTCGCGAATGGAGTCATAGCCGCCGGTCTTCAGTTCATGAATGGCCTCGGCCTTTTCGCGTTCGCGGCCCGAGGCCTCGCGCTGGCGAATCAGGTGGGCGCGATTGGTCAGGTTGTGGTCGGTGGCCCAGGCGAGCAGCGTGTCGGCCGCGTTTGGCGGTGATCCCGGCGCGGCTGTGGCGCAGGCGGTATCGGGCAGGCCGTCGGCGACCAAGCCGCCCAGCAGCAGGTCGTTGCACATTAACGGCACGCAACACGCCAGCAGTCCGTCAGCCGTGAGCGACAGGGCCGGTTCGCCCCATTGCCACGATTCAGCCACCAGGCGGCGCCAGAGGTCGCGGCTGGCGGCGCGGGAATCGGCGGACATGCGGCGCGGCGTGCCAAACATCACACGCCCCTCGCAGTCGACGGCGAGCAAACCGACACCCCAACGCGCGCGGCAGTCATGGGACATGCGCGTAAATAAACTTCGCTTCAACAGGTCGTGCAGCGCGCTTGGCGTATTCGGCGTTCGGAGCGGGCGTTGGGTTGTGCAAGGTGTCATACGTGGCTAGTGCGATGTGTTAGGTTGGGCGGCGTGCCGGGCCGCAGGCGATGCGGATGAGACCCCAGAATATCAGAAAACCGGGGAGGATCGGCCAGAGGGCCAGGGCGGCGCCCCAGGGACGGGGACGGCTGGCGTGGAAAGCCAGAACCAGTTCGCCGCCAGGTTCGTTGTTCAGCGGCCGGCGGAAGCGGAACTCGTGGCCGTGTTCGGGTATGGCGATCTGAATCGCCGCGCCCGACGCGGCGGCGCCAGCCTGCACATCCATCAGTTTCTGCGCCACGAGTTCAAGCCCGTCGCGATCCCGCGCGTTGAGCTGCTCTTCCACCGTTCGCGCGTAAGTGGCATCGAAATTGCCGCCGTTCCAACCGGCTTGGCTTTGCTGGCCGTCCTCAAAAATGTTGTTGTCCACGCGCAGGGCCGCGCGGCGGTTGACGATGCCCATCTTGACCTGCTGCTGCACGACGTTGCGGAATTGCACACGGGCGTCTTCGTTGAGGGATTGCTCGGCCTGAGACAGAGTCACCGCCTGCTGCAAGACTTGGCGCGCCTCTTTCTGCTGGCCCGACTTCAGCAATTTGTCCAACTGGGCGAGATTGCCGCGAGCCGTGGCGAGACTGGAAACCTTGGTCTGTGTGTTGAAAGCGTCGTAGTTGCCCTTGCTGAAGGTGCGGAACAGAGGAGCGGTCTCCTCGCGCTCGAACGCGCCGCGGACAAAATCGAGCGCGAACTCGGGCGGAACAAAGAGCTGCCATTCGATGTCACGCAGCGGCAGATCGGGGAAGGCTGGCGCGCGGAGCGCCTGATGCCCCGCCAGCGCGCCGCCGGGGAGGGCGTCGGCATAGACGAGCGAAACCGTAGCCCGCTGACCCACGGCTGCGGTTTCGAGCGGGATGTTGAGAATGCCGCCAGCGCGCGCGGACGGAACTTCGGCGCCGTTGACCAGAGCGGACCACAGGACCGCCTCCGGGGAGGGGAGCGTCACGCGCAGGAAGCGCATGTGACCGGGATCGAGCGTGACGGTCGCCTGGGAGAGAAGACGGCCGCTGCCGGAGACGACCGTCACCATGCGGACCTGTTCGACCGTTGCGGGAAGCACCTGCGCCGCAGCGTGGCGGGTTACCGATAGGGGCAGGGTGTAATCGTCGCGCGTGGCGCGGTAACAGAGGATCGCCGACGAGAGGTCTCCGGCGTTGAAGACGTCGGGGAGCGTCCGGGCGTTTTCGGGCTGAAGCCCGGTGGTGTCGCCTTGCGTGGCGACTTCGACGCGACCGGGGCAGGTGACCGCCAACCAGGTCGCCTGGCGGGCGGTGTCCAGCAGCACGAACGGCTGGATAACGACGTTTCCGGCGGCGGGATCGTAAGGCTCCTGATACTGACAGACCAGGTCGTAAGCGCCTTCGACTTTGCCGTGCAACTCGATCTCCCAGACGCGGCCGTTGGTTCCGGCGGTTTCATCGAGCGGCCGGACACGCGCAATCTGGCGTCCGCTGACGGTCAGGGTGGCGTCACGCACCGGCACGCGGACCCGGAAGAAGCGCACCCCCGCGTTGGCGATGCGATAATGCAGATGAATGCGATGGCTGAGCATCCCTTCGGCGAGTTCGATGCGGTGGAGCATGTCGGGCTTGAGCACCGGCGGCATCACCTCGGTGCGGAGGGTCAGCGACCAGTCGGGCCGGAGCAGATCAAAGATCAGCGCGGCCTGAGTCTGCGCCTCGTCGCGGCGGACGGTCACGCCATTTTGTTGATCCACGGCTAGCCGGATGCCGCGCTCGGCCGAAATGGCGAGGCTGCCGGTGTGACGGCGGGCGAGGGTGACGGTGATGCGCGGGATGGTGAGCTTGGTCGGAATGCCGCGCATCGGCGCGGCCAGAACGATCGCAACGGGCGTGGTGTCCTGAATGCGGCGTTTAAACCAGATGTCGATGCCACGGCCAGCGCGCCGTCCATCGTCCCAATGGCTGACCGCCGGACCGGAGAGGGATTCGATTTCGTAGCCGTCCGGGATCGCTAGTTGCACGCCGAAAACGCCAGCACGGGCCACGGTGATCTGCAGGGTGGAACTGAGGACGCTGCGCTCATCGCCGAGACTGAATGCGGCCGACTCGACAACCCGCAGCTCGGGCTGCACCTCCTCAACGTGGAGGGCGATGCGAACCG
>JBIJDW010000140.1:0-7724 GCA_044343885.1 Kiritimatiellia bacterium | reverse complement strand
GCCTGGCACGGATGGAAAGCTCTGGTGCGTGGACCCAGAGTCAGGGCGGGCTTTCTGGTCCACGGCGTTGGGCGAGCGGCTGACCGGAAGTCCGGCGGCGATCGGGCTTGACGTATTCATGGCGACTGACGCTGGCACGTGCTACACGCTGGACATCGCCAGCGGTGCGATTCTCGGCGAACAGAAATTGGCGGGGCCGGTTTACGGGTCGGTGGCAACAGACGGCACCAACGTGTACGTGATCACGTCCAGCGGCACGGCCACCTGTTTCAATGCGAAGAGTGGAAAGGTCCTGTGGAACGTCGAGATCGCGCCGGACTCGGAATCCACGCCGGCCGTGGACGACGGCGTGGTCTTCATGGCGGACCGGCAGGGCACGGCCCGGGCCGTGCAGAGCGTGGATGGAAAGATGCTCTGGAAACGCGAACTGGGAAGCGAGTTCTGTCGCTGTCCGGTGGTTCTGCCCAACCTCGTGGTGTTCGGTTGTCTGGACGGCCGCCTGACAGCGCTCAACCGTCGTACGGGCGAGCAGGTCTGGCAGACCCAGGTGAATACCCGATTCATGAGGTACGATCCGGTCCCGATGATGCTGCCAGCCGGGGTGCCGACCGCTTCCGTCTCCGGTTCAAATGCGGTTTCCGAAATGGCTGCCGCTCCCATCGGCCCAGCCGTGCCAGTCCTGCTTTGCGTGTCCGCTGGAAAAGTACACCTGCTCGACGCCGCGACCGGCCAACCGGCCGCACGCCAGATTGCCGTTGGATCACTGGACGGGAAGGGAACTTTCAAGGTGAAGGACGGCCTTCCCGGAATCGGAGGAGAAGTAACCGCGCCGATCGGTTACTACGCCGGGCATCTCGCTTTTGCGACGATCAATGACGATGGCGGCGATGCGCCCATCTATGGCCTGCCGGACGTGTACGGCGACCACCGCGGCCTGGTGAAGCTGCTCAAGCCCATCACCGACACGCCGCCAAAGAAAACCGGCGGCCCCCGGCCGATCGCCTGCGCGCAAGCGCCGATCCGGATGGATGCCCCCATAACGACAAACGAGTGGGGAAATGCGGTGCTGTCGCTGAACGGCCCGGACGCCATCTTCCCGGAGGATCGCAGAAAGAAGGGCTTTTTGGACGGCTCCACCGTGTGGACCGATTTCGGCGATCTGGGTGCCCAAGTCTACATGACCTACGATTCGAACGCGCTGTACGTGGCGGCCGTGGTGACGGACGACAAGCCTGTCAACAAAGCAGAAAACGCGGAACACCTATCCAACGGCGACTGTCTGCAGATCGGTATCCTCACCCTCAAGCCCAAGAGCATTCACTGGAATCTCGGGCTTGCTCTGACCGGAAAGGACGTTCTGTTCGACAAAGTAGAAGGCGGCACCAACCAGATGGAAAAGGCAACCGAGTTCAGAGTCACCCGAGCCGACGGGGCCAAGACGACCACCTACAAACTGAAGATGCCGCTGACCGTGCTCGGCCTGACGCCCGATGCGGAGTTCGGATTCAACGTGGTCATCAAGGACGACGACACAGGCGATGGATCTCGTTATTGGCTCCAGGCGGCTCCCGGTCTGGCCGAACGTGACGCCAAGAAGTGGCCGATGGAGAAGACCTATCCGCGATTCATTCTGACCCGGTAATGGTCCCGATTTCACGGGTGATCGATCAGCGCGCGCAATTCCGCGAAGGTTTCGACCACCCAGGTGGGCGCGATGGGTGCGCGGGCGAGGTCGGCGCGGGTGGAAATGCCGGTGAGGATCAGCACGGTGCGCATCCCGGCGGCATGTCCGGCGGGAATGTCGGTGTCGAGATTGTCCCCGATGGCGATCACATCGGCCCCGTCCAGACCCATGTCCCGCAGCACCATCTCGAAAAGCGGCCGTTCCGGTTTGCCGATCACCAGGGGTGCCACCCCGGTGGCGGCTTCGACGGCGGCCACGAGCGAGCCGGTGCCGGGGGCGATGCCGTCTGCGACGCGCAGGGCGCGGTCGGTGTTGGTGGCCACGAACTGCGCGCCCCGCCCGATCAAGCGCGTGGCCACGCTCAGCTTGTGGTAGTCAAAGGCGCGGTCGAAACTGACGATCACATAATCGGGTGCCTGATCATCCAGAACGAACCCCCGCCGGCTGAGCGCCTCCAAGAGGCCGGACTCGCCGATGGCGTAGACGCGGCCGGGCTTGAGATAGGCGGCCGTGGCGTCCGACGACGTCACGACATCGCTCGGCTCGCACGCCAGCCCCATGTCGCGCAATTGAGCGCAGACTTCGGCGCCGGGCCGGTTGGCGCGGTTGGTCGCGTATCGGATCGCAATGCCGCGCGCGAGAAGGTCGCGGACAAGTTCGACGGCACCCGGAACCGCTTCAGCGCCCCGGTAGAGCGTGCCATCCAAATCAAAAATAACGCCTTTAATTTTCATCGAACCCGATTCCTTGAGTCCCTTGATACCCTGCGGGAGCCCCGCGCGAAAGGGTTGTTATTCTAGTGTAAAACGCACCGAAAATGCAAGCCCATGAATCAAAATCAACAACACCAGAAAATGGAGGCCTAAATCGTTCTTTTTGCATCCAATCCAACCCGGTTTACCTCTCTTTTGCACGTGTCTGCGAAACAATGACTTACGCCTTGCGAATAAATAAACACTAAATGTTGTGGACTTTGTTTGCCCTGACCACTATATATTGACCCCGACAGCGCAATTAGCTTTTGCACATCGACTTGAGTCACTTTCTGCGACATTCATCAATACGGGGCACCCTTATGAGCATAGAATCCCTCCAAAACTACGTCTTTACGTCGAAATACAGTCGCTATATTCCAGAAAAAATGCGTCGCGAAACCTTCGATGAGGCCGTGGATCGGGTCATTGACATGCATCGCCGCCATTTCAAGGCCAAGGGGATCGAGGTTGAAGATCTGCTGACCATCTGCTCGGAGGCCATGAAGAAGCGTCTGATGTTGGGGTCGCAGCGCGCCATGCAGTTCGGGGGCGACCCGATCCTGCGCAAACATGCGCGCATCTACAACTGCACCACCTCCTACTGCGACCGTTCCCGCTTTTTCCAGGAGGCGTTGTGGCTTCTCCTCTGCGGTTGCGGCGTCGGCTTCTCAGTCCAGAAACATCATCTCGCAAAGCTTCCCAACATCGCCCGGCCGACGGGCACCCGCGCCACGTTTCAGGTGCCGGACACGATTGAAGGGTGGTCCGACGCACTCGGCATTTTGCTCTCCTCCTATTTCACATCGCAGCAGCCTTGCCCGGAATATGCCAACCGGGTCGTCGATTTTGATTACTCGCTGATTCGCCCCAAAGGCCGGCCGATCTCCTCCGGCATGGGCCGCGCCCCGGGCCCCGAACCGCTTCGCCGCTCGATCGAGCTGATCCGCACGCTCGTGGATGCCCGCATCGAGCAGGGCCTCACCCGCTTCCGTCCGATCGACGCCTACGACATCATGATGCACGCCTCCGACGCGGTCCTCTCCGGCGGCGTCCGACGCTCCGCCTCGATCTGCCTCTTCTCGCCCGACGACGAACTGATGGCCACGGCCAAGACCGGCAACTGGTTCTCCGAGAATCCCCAGCGAGCCCGATCGAACAACTCCGCGATGCTCCTCCGTTCCACGACCAGTCGCAAGCAGTTCGCCAAATTGATGAAATCGGTTCGCGAGTTCGGCGAACCCGGATTTGTCTGGACGGACGACTTGGAAGCGACCTTCAACCCGTGCGGTGAGATCGGCCTCTATCCGCAGATCGACGGCCAGTCGGGGTTTGCCTTCTGCAATCTCTGCGAAATCAACATGGGGCGCGTCAACTCGGAGGAGAAATTCCGCGAAGCCTGCACCGCCGCCGCGATTCTCGGCACCCTCCAGGCGGATTACACCGACTTCGAATACCTCGGCGACGTCTCCACCCGCATTGCCCGCCGCGAGGCGCTGCTCGGCATCTCGATGACCGGCATGATGGAGCACCCGGCTGTCTCCTTCGATCCCGAACTGCAACGCAAGATGGCCCGGCTCATCCTCGACGTCAACACCCAGGTCGCCGCCCGCATCGGCATCGGCCCGGCCGCCCGCGCCACCTGCGTCAAGCCAGCCGGAACCACCTCCTGCATTCTCGGCACCTCATCGGGCATCCACCCCCACCATTCGCGCCGTTACATTCGCCGTGCCCAGGCCAACGAAGACGAGCTTCTGGTCGATTTCTTCCGCGGCCAGAACCCCCTCGCCGTCGAGAAATCGGTCTGGAATCCCAATGGCACCGACGTCGTGCTGAACTTCTGCATCGAGGCCTCTCCCGACGCCATGACCAAGCGCGACGTGACCGCCGTGGATCTGCTGAATTACGTCAAGATGACCAAGGAGAACTGGATCGACGCGGGCAAGCGCACCGAGCTCTGCGCCCAGCCTTGGCTCTCGCACAACGTCTCCAACACGATCTCCGTGAAGGACGAGGAATGGGTCGACGCCGAACAGTTCATCTACGACAACCGCGCCGTATTCGCCGGCATTTCGCTTCTCCCCGATGGCGGCGACCTCGACTATCCCCAGGCCCCTTTCTGCGAAATTCTTTCGGCCGACGAGATCGTCGAACTCTACGGGGCCGGCGCGCTGATGTCCTCAGGCCTGATCGTCGATGGCCTCTACGCCTTTGACGACAACCTCTGGGCCGCCTGCGACGGCGTGCTCGGCCGCGGCGAGGACCTCAAGGCCCCGATCGCCGGCAACCCGCCCAAACGCGTGCGCGAGGCGATCGAGGCGGTGCGCGACGAAAAACGGGATTGGTTGCGCCGCGCCCACAAGTTCGCCCAGAACTACTTCGGCGGTGACCCGCTCAAGATGACCCGCTGCCTCAAGCGCGTCCATAGCTGCAAGCTCTGGGAAGACCTCACCCGCACCTACCTGCCCGTCGACTTCACCCAGCTTCAGGAGCGGCACGACACCACCACCGTCGCCCAGACCGTCGCCTGCGCGGGCGGCCAGTGCGAACTGATCTGAGCGGGGGGCGCGCATGCTTTACTGGATGTCATCTTTTCTGAGCGGTCTCTGGGGACCGTTCCGGTTGCTGGGGTCGCACCTGATCTTGCTGGCGGTGGGGACGCTGCTCGCCGGATTAGTCGTGTACCGATTCCTGCCGCTCACGTGGGACCGCCTGCCTCTGGACAAGGGGAAAATACTGGTCAAGGACGGACAACGCTCGGCAGGCAAGCCGACCGGTGCCGGCTTGGCCATTGGGCTGTTAATTCTGCCGGTGATCCTGCTCATCGCGCCGCTTGACGCGTGGGGCTACGGGGTTCTGCTCTGCCTCTACCTCTGCATGGCGTTCGGCTATCTCGACGATGCCAGCACGACGCCCTGGGGCGAACTGAGGAAGGGGACAATCGACCTGCTTGTGGCGCTCGCCGCCGCATTCTGCCTGAGCAAGGGGCACGACGTGACGATCTGGCTACCGGTTTACAAGAATGCGATCATCGTGCCGCTCGCCATCTACCTACCGCTGGCAACCGCCGTGCTGTGGTTCACGACCAATGCCACCAACTGTTCCGACGGCGTGGACGGACTGGCCGGAACGCTGACCCTCTTCGCGCTCTTCGCCATGGGGGCGCTGCTCTATGGCGTGATCGGCTATCGTCCGATGGCCGACTATCTGCTGATCCCCCACCACCCCGACGGCGCACGCTGGGCGATCCTGACCTCGACCGTGGCGGGCGGCCTCGCTGGCTATCTCTGGTACAACGCCGAACCCAGCCGGGTGCTGATGGGCGACGCCGGGTCGCGCATGCTTGGACTGCTGGTTGGCGTCGCGGCCCTGGCGGCGGGAAACCCCTTCCTAGTCATCGTCGTCTCGCCGGTCGTGCTCGTCAACGGCGGGACCGGTCTGCTCAAGCTGATCTTGCTGCGGCTGTTAAAGAAAATCGGTTTTGATACCACGCCGCCGCATACGGCGACGCCCGAACAGGCCGCCGATCAGCACGTCCTCGTCAAGATGCTCCACAGCGTTCGCTTTCCTCTCCACGACCACTGCCGCCGCAATCTCCACTGGAGCAACGCCCAGGTGCTGATGCGCTTCGTGCTGCTCCAATCCTTCCTGACACCGCTGCTCTTCGTGCTGCTGGTCAAGATCCGCTGATTTTAGTCCCGATCATGCGCGGCCATGTGCCTGACAATCATGGGTCCGAACACGGCGTAGCATAACCCCAGAATCAGCATCACGAGTGCCACCCATCTCGAGTAGTCCTTGGGGAGCAGAACAAAGAGAAAGACGAGGATGGCGCAGGGCACGAACATCACCGCCTTCTTGGTGGGCTTGGGATATCTCACATTGGAAACCTGCAAACTGATGAAAATCAGAATGCCAATCAGGAAGAGCGTGGCAAATCCGCCTTGCTGCAGCGAAAAGGCGCCCTGATCCAGATTGAGGGGAGAGGCCGATTGGCTGATGAACACAAACAGGGCGACCCATCCCGCATTGGCGGTGATGGGGAGTCCGCCATAGCCTCCCTGGCCGCGCAGCGGATCGGCGACCTTGAACCGGGCCAACCGGACCACCCCGGAGAGCGCAACCGCCGACGGCAGCAGCACCCGGATCAGCGGATCCGTTCCGTCCTTCATGGTAACAGCGAAGATCAGAATGGCGGGCGCGATGCCGAAGGCGGTCATGTCCACGTAGGTGTCCAGTTCCGCCCCGAATTCACTGGTGCCCTTCAGCCAGCGCGCCACATTCCCGTCCAGTCCATCGAGAATCATCGCGAGCATAATCAGCCGCGCAGCGTTGAGAAATTCATGGCCTGTCGCGTCAGGATGAAAGCCCTGCACCACATAGACAATGCTCAGAAAACCCGAGAGCATGGCACCCAGCGTGATCAGCGACGGAATAATCTGCCGCCAATTCAGAAACGCTGCCGGTTTTTTTAGTAATTGTTGCATCTCAGATAACCTTTCCAATGACGGATACTCCCGCCTGAACCCGATCGCCCTCTTTCACCCGGACATCAATCTCTGCTGCCGGAAAATACATGTCCAGCCGGGATCCGAACTTCATCATTCCAAAAGCGTCCCCCGCCGCCACCGCCACCGCCTGCGTCGGGGACAACCAATAGATGACCCGGCGGCACACGGGGCCGACGATCTGATTCACCAAGCAGCAGGTGCGTGGATTCTCAATCAGGATCGAATTGTGCTGGTTCACATCGGACGATTTTTCCTTAAACGTAAAAACATGTTTCCCTGGGAAATAGCCGAGAAAGCGCGAACGTCCCGCAATGGGCACGCGGTTGACATGCACATTCATCAAGCTGAGAAAGATGCTGATGCGAAGAACGTCTTTCTTCTGAAACCGTGCCGTGTCCTCCGGTTTCAAGCCGGCCAGCATGCGGATGGCGTTGAACCGGTCGGGGGAAAACGTCGTAATCCGAGCCACGACTCCGTCGGCTCCGGCCAGGATGGCATCCGGATCGGCCGGTGGAACGCGCGTGGGATTTCGAAAGAACCAGAACAGATAGCCATCGAGCACGAGCAGCAGCAGACAAGCGGTAGCGGGCGCCAGGGCCGGAACATCAGGTGCCAGGACCCGAACCACAAGCCAGACGCCCGCTGCGATCACCCCCGCAATGGCCAGAAAAGGAATCACTTCATGCCGAATTTTCATCGCCCTCCGTTCAGAATCAAAATGCCGTGTTGCAGATAACATCATAATCGCAACGGCAAGGTCGTGTCTACAGGGAGTTT
>JBIJDW010000138.1:0-7779 GCA_044343885.1 Kiritimatiellia bacterium | reverse complement strand
TGTCACGACCCCGCGCAATGCGCCAGCCAATGGCCAGCAAGCCAAACCCCACCAGCCCCATCCAGACAAAAGCCGCCACGCGCAAGCGGGTGAGCGTGTAAACATCCACATACAGGTGCAAACGCCAAACCGCCGAAGCCGTCAACAACACATTCTGCGCCAGCCAAGCCAGTACCAGCAGGCGCGCCACAGGATCGCGCTCCGCCCGGCGCCCGGGCGGGAAGAAGTACAACGTCAGCCCGGCTGACAATAGCGCTGTCGCCACCAGCGGATAGGCACCACGGTGCGCATAGGCCGCATAAGTCATCCCTTCCGGCAACGCACACCCGCCCCAGAGATAAATCAGATCCGTCACGGTTTCCAGCGCGAACAACACGTTGAATACCCCCAGGCAGCGCCAGACCAGCGCAGGCTGTCCCTCGGGCGGACGAGCCAACAACGGCAACGGCGGCGGAAGCGCCTGTGGCAGCGATCGTTCTCGCCGAATCCGCCAGAACCCCCACAACCCTGCCGCCACGCCCAGCCAGAACAGGACGCGTATCAACGCCGGCAGTTCCAGCCATTTGAAGAAATCGATGACCGCACGCAGGACATAACTCCCCCCGCGTTCAATCACCGGATTCGCCAGGCAGAACAGATACAGAAAGACAAGCCCGAGTGCCATCGGCACGATCCAGGCGAGAAAGATCCGACTCACCGATGCACCGGCGCGTCGGGACGCACTACGCCGCCGCCGCAACAGTCGCAGGTCCCGCACCAGCCCGCCCACCAGCCGGAGCGGAACCCGCAGCACCGCATATGCCCATGCGCCGGCATGCCTCACCCCGGCATCCACGCGCGCGCCTGCCATAGCCATCAGCGCCAGCATCGCCAGACAGGGCGCCAGAACGCCTCCGCGATAAATGATTGCACCCGCAGCAATCGCCAGTACCAGCAGCGCCGCAACCCAAACACGGGACGCCGGCGCCGGCCGCAACGCCAGCAACACCCCGACCAGCAGCAGAAACACGCCGCATAGCCAGCCGTAGGGCTGCCGGTAGAACGTCAGATCCGCCAGTGCCGTCACCAGCACCACCGTCAACCCTAGCCATTTCACCGACGCCACACAGCGGGTGAAGGATCGCATTACGTTTTGCATGCCTGAATCTCCGTATTATTCCAGTAGGGCGGGCGCTACGAGCCCGCCGTATGAATCCTGCCGGCCTCGTAGCTGCCGACCTACTGAATGTGATGGTTCGCCGCCATAGGCTACCCGCTTGGCCAGACGCGCTAGATTGCGCATGCCCACCAGATGCCCCAGGAGGGAAGCCGGGCGGCCAAACTTGCGGTACAGGAGATTGAATTCCAAATACGCCCGCACCTGGGCCGTCGCGGTTGGCCAACGACGCACGATCCCTTCCCAGGAGTAGAACCGGCGGTACATCCACCGATGCCCCTGCTCCAGCTCCGTCGCCGACATGCGCGCCGGACGAAACACGGCGTGTGCCGTGTTGTAGTGTTCGTAATCGTGATCAAAAATCCGTCCTTCGGCTGCCAATTGCGCATGCAGCACGGTCCCGGGATACGGCGTGAGGATGTGAGCCGTCATGGATGCAACGCGATTGCGCAGCAACCAGTCCAGCGTGTCGGGAAAGATATCCGGCGTGTCCTCATCGAAGCCGAACACCATGCTGGCGTTGACCTGCATGCCGCGCGCATGAATTCGGGCAATGGTGGCGTCATACTCCTCCGGTCGGTTTTGCCCCTTGCGGCACCCCTGCAAGGCTTCGCGGCGCATGGTTTCAAAACCGATGAACAGACTCTTGCAACCACTGGCCGCCATGTCGTCGAGCAGGTCCTCGTGTCGGCCAATGTCAGCCGAGACGGCGGTATGCCACGTCAGGTTCAGCGGCCGCAGCGCAGCCAACAACTCCCGTGCCTGGCCGGGATCTCCGATGAAATTGTCATCAATGAACATCACATGTCGCGTGCCCAGGCTCTCGATCTCGCGAAGCACGTGGCTGACGGGTTTCATCCGATACCGCGCGTCAATGTTGGGCGAACTGTTATAGCAGAAAGAGCAACGCCACGGACAACCGCGCCCGGCTGTCAGCGTATTGGTAAACAGATAACGCCGGGCATCAAGCAGTTCCCATCGCGGCACCGGGGTGTCGGCCGGATCAACCGGTCGTGTGTTGCGGTAACACCGCTGCAGGCAACCGGTCTCGACGTGTTGCAGCAGCTCCGGCCACACATATTCGGCTTCGCCGATCACCACGGCATCGCTGTGCAACTGGCACTCCTCCGGACAGGCCGTCGGGTGAATCCCCCCCATGACCACCGGAATTCCGCGCCGACGGTAATCGGCCGCGATGCGCGCAGCCCGCAGAAAGGTGTCGGCCTTGACCGTAATGCCCACCAGATCCGGCGCATCGCTCAGATCCAGAGGTTGCACGTTCTCGTCCACGACCGTCACCCGATGCCGGGGGGGCGTCAGCGCGCCCAGCACCAGCAAAGCCAGCGGTGGCGCCATGTGCGTCTTCCAGTCCGAATCCATCGGACGCCGTGTCACCGCCGGCGAGATCAGTTTGATCCACATGGTTGTTTCTCCGTAGGGCGGGCGCTACGAGCCCGCCATTGAATCCTGCCGGCCTCGTAGCGGCCGGCCTACTGCATTGCTCCCAGCCAAGGATTTACCACGTTAAACCAGAGATGCTCGAAGAAGTTGCTGGAAAAGGCGGCCGGATTCGAGAACGTGATTGCCAGATCGGGGCGTTGCACAAACGGACTCAGCAGCCAGGAGCACTGCGTGCCGACCAATCCCGTGGTCAGCACCCAGGC
Organism: Kiritimatiellia bacterium; assembly: GCA_044343885.1. GTDB lineage: Bacteria > Verrucomicrobiota > Kiritimatiellia > RFP12 > JAAYNR01 > VGWG01. Next base: position 4,959 of record JBIJDW010000138.1, on the reverse strand, counting down.
CACCAGCACCCGCCACGCCGCGCCCCGGTTCGGGGTCAGCGCGCGCAGCAGGCGGAAGAGGCGCGCGTAGCCGACCACCCCGGCACACCCGACACCGATCACCAGCGACGACAGCAACACGCGATAGGCCGCCAAGCCGCCGGGCGCCTCCGGTCGCGGTGCCTGCGTGACCAGATAGGCCACCACCGGCGACAACGACGCCAGCAGAACGGCGGTGATGGACAACGCCCCCAAGACACACCGGCGCACCTGCCGCACCGAGAGACCGCCGCCCAACAGCCAATTCAGCATGGTATTGGCCGCCACGCTCAACCAGACCACGGCGTGCAGCATCAGCGGCATCTTGATGGCTCCGAACAGCGCCTGCCTGGGCGAGCGCCAACAGCCAAATGCCGCGCCAAACGCCGCCATGCCGAGAACAATCAGCAGGCTCCAGCCGAGAGAGAACGGCTCCGTGCTTCGGTCTTCGCGCAACGCCTCGACCAACGATTTCTCCATGCGGCACAGCCGCACGGGATTTATAACCCTGCGTAGACCTCCGCTGGCACCATTGCTTGCTCCGCACATCTGCGCTGCTCCTTTGCGGCTCCTACTTATTGAACCAGGCATGCAGGAAAAATTCCCGCGGTGCAAAATCCCAGCCCGCAAAGGGTCCCATCAGCGGCCGCAACGTGGTCGTCATCTGGAGACACACGACGACAAAGATGATGCACCAGACCGGGAGCGCCTGCATGGACGCGCCGTTTAATTCGACCAGCCAACGGCCCAGTCGCCGTAGCGCAAACACGCACGAGACCATCCAAAGCAGAACATGCATTCCGCCCATAAAGCCGGCGGAATGTGTGGACTGCGTGAAGATCCACGCGACCGGCGCAAAGCCCGCCATCAAAACCACCAGCAGGGCCAGCGAAGCAGCCAGCAGCCCGGTCAGATCGCGTGCCGACTGCCGGCCTCCGGACAGGCAGAGCAGAATGTAGAGACTGGGCCAGCAGATGACAGCCGATGCCAGCAGACCAATCGCCAGTTTTACCGGCACCACCGCAATCTGCTCGTCGCCCGGAAACAACCCCACCACTACGCCGTAGGCCGCCATGCCCAGAAGCCCCATGACGGTGAGTTGCCGCGTCAGGTATCCGCTGTCGACGCCGGTCAACCCCGCCGCCAGGCGGTCGGGTTGCTTGAGCAACGCATCTACTGTCGCACCCCAGCCCCGGATCGGACGATCATCGAAGACATGATCGAGTAGCGGCGGCGGCATTGGAGGTCTGGAACCGTTTACTGCGCCGATGCTGGTATCGTTGACAAGCTCTTGGTCTTTACTCATGGTTGATCTCCTTTGCATTGCGGCCTCCACAGGCCAAAGACCATCGCCACGGCCGCGCACTCCCAGCCAAACGGACCGTATCCGGCAAACCCCAGCAGCGGCATTTCGAAGACGTGGAAGCGTCCGACGTAGGGCACGTCATAGACCCAGCGCGCCAGGCTGTACATGTTCCACATCTCCCAGAATCCGCCGCAGATCACCGCCGCCAGGGAGAGGCGCACGAGCGTGCGCCAGTCGCCGCGCCCCAGATCATCGAACAGCGTAGCTTCGCCTGCCGCAGCCAGCAGCCCGCATAACAGCGCTAACGGAGCCAGCCAGAGCAAGGGGAAGAGCACATTCGGAAATACGGGAAGACAAAACAGTCCGACTGCGCCAGCCAGCGCAAATCCCGCGCCAGCCAGCCGCGGCCGCGCCAACCGAATGCGGACCCAATCCTCCAGTCCGGCGGTCAGACGCGGCATCGTGGCCAGCCAGTCATGTGTTCCCAGTACCGCCGGCAGCACGGTTGTAAAGGAGAGCGTGGCCATGAGCGCATACTCGAACGACGAAAAACCCTCCAGATTCTGATAGAACCAATTTTGCACGCCGCGGTTGAGAAACTCGAATCCCCACCAGAAAACCGCGCTGCAGGCTGCCAACCCCGCCAGCGCAACAGGACGGCGCGTGAGTCCACACGTACCCGCGCGCCGCTGCGTCAGCGCCAGGACCATCACAATATATCCGGTCCAGACCATCACGTAGGTATGGCGCTGGATCGGCGCCAGCGCCGGAAACCGCGTCCATGCCACCACCCACGCCACCAGCATCCAGCCGAGGCCCGCCCAGCCCCAGGCGGGCATGCCCAGCCCGTCTGCAGCGTGGCCGGGGCGGCTTCCCGTGGCGCATGACAGGGGTCCGGCCCGCACCACGCGCCACGCTACCGGCAGAACCACCGCCAGAATCGCCAGCGCCAGTCCGACCCAGACTCCCCACACATACGGCGCATGCTGAACCACCACCCGCTGCGGCGGGAAGTCGAGCCAGACCGAGGCTGGTAGCCCCGCCCAGCGGCCACCGGCCACCGGCAACGCCAGAATCAGTGCCAGCGACAGAACGGCCAGCGACAGACGGCGGATTCCTCCACCCGTGTTGACAAAGTACTTTGTATTGCAGAGTTTCATGACGTCGCCTGATCTTCCTTATTCCTTTCGCCGGACACCTGAACCCTGAACCCTGACACCTGAACCCTGACACCTGAACCCTGAACCCTGAACCCTGACACCTGAACCCTGGTCCGCGCGCTACGCCCGCGCCGCTGCTGCCAGCGGTGCGCGGGCAGACACGCCCTCGCGTCGGGAGGCTCGGCGGGCATCCTGCAACACGACTTCCAGTCTCTCCAAGTACTGGTTAAACCGCGCCAGGCCGCCCCGCGTCAGCGACACCGTGGTGCGCGGCTTGTCATTCACAAAAGCCTTGTGCACGCGTACGATTTCCTCCTCCTCCAGCGTCTTGAGATGCCGGTTGAGATTGCCGTCGGTCAAGCGGCAGGTGTCGCGCAGTTCCGTAAAGGCGAGTCCGTTGCGGGTCGTGCAAAGCGCCGAGAGAATCGCCAGGCGATTCGGCTCGTGAAACAGGCGCTCCAGCGCGCCCGCCGGGTCATGTCTGGTATCCGTCATCGGCGTCCTCCTTGAAGGCGCTGCCACCTCGCAACGCCAAACCACCGGCCACTTCGCCCACGCCAAAGATCAGGCCCATGGGGCGCGGGTCGGTAAAATGCAGTCCGGGGGTCAACAGGCAGATCGTTCCCGCAGCGAGATAAGCCAATCCCACAACATACACGCCCATCGGGAGATTACGGCGGTAGGCCAGGTGTACGAGTCCATAGCAGAGCATCCAGGTGCCGGGAAGCAGGTCGTAGGCATTCACGCGCCAGAGGGCCAGAGACAAGGCTCCGCCCACAATCAGCGGTGGCAGCGACTCCAGTGCCGGCACCCATTCGGCGCGCCGTTGCCAGCGTGCATCCCGGCCCATCCAAAGCAGCAGCGCGCCGTAATTCAGCCCTCCTGCAAGCACCAGCACCCCCGCCCACCCCGCCAGATGGACCAGCGGCGCGTCCGGCGGCGCGAAACGCCCTAATACGGCAGCGCCGATCAGGGCGACGCATCCGCCGACCATGCGCGCGCGGGAGGAGAACCCGCGGAACCGCAGACGGTCCTGCACGACCCTCTGCATCTCCCGCACCTGCGCCAGCGCCTCGTTTACGCCCGTGTCCGACATGCCAATTCCCCTTTCGACGAAACCAGAATAGCACACGGCAAAGCGCTTTGCAACACAAAGTTTAGCCGGTGCTTGCCTATAACGTGAATTCGAGACGAAGGCAGAATCCGGTTGACGACTACGGCGACGACTACGGATAACGAGGGGAATGCCGAATACGGCCAGCAATTCTAATTATGGCAGCCGCTATCGGGATCCAAATCGGGATCGGGACCGAAATCGACGAGAAAGCGAAGGATTTCGACCCCGATAGCGATAGCGATTTCGATTTCGACTGTAGAGATGTGTCATAATTGGAATTGCTGCGCCCGGCCAGCGGGTATGGACTCCTTTCGGGAAACGTGCTAGGTTTATCTCGTTTCATGAGCAGGAAACAGGATTAGGAGTTTCGATGGGGCACAAAAGAGTCTGGGGAATTGCCGCCGTGGCTGGCAGTGTGTGCCTTTGCCTGATGCTGGTGGCCTGTGTGACCGGCTCGGGCGGGGGATCGGCGGAGCGCCGGACGCCGCGCGGCTATTCGCCGCAGCAGATGGATCGTGCGATGGTGCATGTGCCGGGCGGAAACCTGATCTACGGCATGGCGGCGGAGCAGAAGCTGACCGCTGCGGCCGCCGCCGGGGTGGATCCGGATCGTTTGCGCTTCCATTCGGGAAGCGACTGGCTTTCGTGGCGTGGGTTGAGAACGGATAGACCGTCCGTTTCCGCTTCGATGTGCACCCTCCGGGGGATTTCCCGTTGAATTCGGTGTGCATGAAGACGATCAGTCCCTTCTTTTCGAGCCAGGAGCAGATGACGCAGGGGATCATCCTGAATGGCGTGTTCAACCGCGTGGCCGACCTGCCGACAAGCGGGAGATGGGGCGGGCCGTTCTTCTGGTCGGTGAATGCCAGTCTGCCGCCTGTCAATCATGCGGTTCTGAGGTCTTACGACGGCACGGCCTTCGTGGCGCGCGTCGCACCGAATCCCGGCCGCGTTTGGGGTAATGGTTCCATCCCCTGTGTACACTTGGTGGGCGCAGGCAAGAATCACGCTAACGAAGGGCGAGTCGTTTTCTTCATCGGGACGTCGGAAGCCTTGGCGCCGATCATCGAGCACTAAGACCCTCAGCGGGCCTCTTATCCTCCGGCGCAAATATCAAGTAGAATATTAAAAATGCGCTCACCCCGCTTTTCATCAAGATAGACAATCGGTAGGCCCGTCCCTATCGACATAGGAAGCCCCGTCCCTGATGAACAACACCGAACGTCCAACACCCAACACCCAACACCCAACACCCAACGAAGACGCTGGCGCGTAGGGCTTGCGTTCGTTGCAGGCCGTCAGGCCTGGAGCCGGGGTGCCCTCACCCCGGCCGTTGGCAATCCCATGCACCTGTCGGC
>JBIJDW010000013.1:0-21872 GCA_044343885.1 Kiritimatiellia bacterium | reverse complement strand
ATGTGAGTGTACGAGTAGGTGTACGAGTACGGTTTTACCTTACTCTTATACCTACTCGTACACGCGAATCTCCTGGGTCTTGCATTCATTTCTCCTTACACCTACTCGTACACACCTATCTCTCCAAGCGTCGGGAGATTATCCAATATCCCCCGCATACCCTGGAATCGCCTAAAAGAGAAACTGATCTTTGTTCTTGCGCAGTTCATGAGTGTGTCCGATTGCCAGCAGCCCGTGCTGTTCGTTTTGCGCCATACCGAGGCGACAGTTGTGCGAACAGATGGTAGAGGGTGAAGGTCTTGGAGCACAGCGCGTGCTTCGTTTCGTCAACCGGCGGAGTCACCGCCAGCGGGCTCGGCCCAAAATCTCCCGCTAGATGAAGGTCGTGACGGCGCTTCTCGACGGCGGCCTTGACCCTGCAGCGCGCGTCGGCGCAGGTCACGTCAAACACATACCCCAGCATGGCGCTGGCCTCCTGGTAGCAGGCGTAACGCCCTCCGATGAAGCGCATCATCCCCTCGTCGATGTAGGGTTGCAGCAGATCGGCCTTGGCACCGCCCGGATAGGTCGTGAAGAGCCGCTTGGCCTCCACGACGAAGTAAGTTTCCTGACCTTTGCCGCACGAGAAGCGGATGTCCACGCGGCTCTCTTGGTCGGGCAGCCAGTGCTCGATGCTGGGTTCGAGCGGGCCGCTGTAGTAGCGGGCATTGCCTTTGATGATACCGTAAAGCTGTCCGGTGAGGTGCTCCTCCGGGCGCGCCGCATTCTCTGGTGGCGATTTCAGACGGGGCAGCGCGTCCAGAATGTCCTAGAGCACGACGGAGACGTATGATCGGGGGAATAGTTCGATCAGCCAGGATACGGAAGGTTCTGCCGGGTTCATCCGCGCCCCTTCCGCTTGGTCTGGAGCATGGCGAACAGCTCGTCCGCGTCGTTGGCGGCGGCCGTGCGCGTCCAGTGTGCCAGCGAGATCGGACGCAGAACGTGGAAGGTGTCGCCGTTGAAACCGAAGATGCGGCGCTCGCGGCGTTCGATCACCTTCTGTTCGGCGAAGGTGTCGAACAGTCTTTTCCAGACCGATCCGGTCAGCGGCACGTTCAGGTAAGGATTCTCCGCACGGGCCAGAGAGAGCGAGACCAGGGCGAGACCGCTCGCCGCATCGACACCACCCGAAGCGGCCACACGCCAGTTTGATTTCTGCTCTTCGGCCCACCCGTTGAGCGTCGAGGTCAGCGCGTCGGCATAGGCTTGCAGGCCGTTCGCATAACCCGGAACGCCGACCGCCTCATGAACCGGCAGCAGCGTCGGCAGGTCGATCCGGTCGGCGGCGGTCGGGGTCGAACTCGGTTTGAACACATGAACCGTGTCAGCGATCAGCCAACGCGCGGAGTCGGTCAGATCAAAATAGTTGCAGACCTGCTCGTCCAGGACCGACTTGAGCTTGAGCGCCCGCTTCGCACGCACGGCCAGCCACGCCGCGTCATCCAGATCCTGCTTCAGCCGCAAGAGCGTGGCCTTCTCCTCGCGCAAGAGACCGGCCACTTTGCGCACGATCTGATCAGCCCGTTTCGACGGGGCGTCCGCCGGAAGGGGGAATGGCAGGTCGAGCGCCTCCTCGAACCGCACGACATCGCGTTCGATGCCAAGCATGGAGCTGTTGTGAAAGCAACAGTACAAGGCCAGGTCGGATTGGAGAAACGCCAGCAGAAAGAGCAACAGGTCTTCCTCGCCGGCCGGCGCGTGGATGGATTGAATGGCATCGCGAAAGAGAACGGGGAAGTCGGCGTAGACGAATTTTGAGAAACCCTGGTTGAAAAGAACCGCGGGCGGTTCAAATATCTTGCGGTTCTTCTCGCGAGATCGGTAGAGACGCGGAAAGCGGGTGCCGATCGGTTGAGCATCTTCTTTGAACAGGAAGTCATCCGGGCCAAAGGTGTCGCCGCGCGCATCCAGAAACAGATGGTCCGGCGTCCACCAGGGTGACATCGGTTTCGAACACTTGCCCTTCTCGTCGGGTTGCACGCCCTGCCCCTTGACCCAGCCTGTATGCTTGTCCTCGAACCGCTCGCGCAACCGGGGAAACGTGTCCAGATAGTCGAGAAAGCGCTGGTCGCGCGGGGTGCCCCAGAAGAGGCGTTTCCAGGCCGTGGGGGCCGTTCCTTGTCCGGCCGAGTGGCGCAGCTTCGCTTGCGGAACGCTCTTGCGGTCTGTTTCGCTGATCAGCACCAGTCCCTGCCGACGCGAGGCGGCGTCGAACTTGGGCGCGTCGTACAGGAATGCATGCGCCGGATCGGCACATGGTGCGGGGCTGAATGTCACGACCATGCAGGGGCATAGTGCTTCCGAGAACAAAATGCGGCGGAAGTCCGCCAACTGGACAATCCGTTCCAGCGTGTTCTCGGCAAGCCACCGCTCCTGGAAGAAATTGCTTGATACATTGAGAAACAGGCGCGAGGGGAGCAGCAAACAGGCGGTGCCGCCCGGTCGGACAAACGGCTTCACGCCGTCCAGGAACTGAAGCGCGATGTCGCCCGAACTCCGCACCGGGCCTCCCCACGGCGGGTTGCCGATGACCACATCGAAGCGGTTCTTGAAAGCCTCTTCTTCGCCTGTCTGGAGAGCAAGCGTGTCGCGCGTATAGATGACCGGGAGGTAGTTCTTGTCGTCTGTACGGGCCTGAAGGCGCTCCATCAACTTCGGGAGCTTGCGGAACTTGGATTTGGCAATGTATTCACGGATCGTCGCCGGACTGAAGGAATCGAGCAAGGCGACATAGAGGCTGAAGCATGCCAGCGTGGCGGCTTGCGAGTTGATATCGATGCCGCAGATCTGGTTGCGCAGGATATTCCTCAGGGCGACGTCCTTGATCTCGTCGTAGCGGCCGTCGCTTTCCAGATCACGGTGCGTGATTTCCCACCAGGTGGCCAGACGGTTGAACAGCGTCACGAGGAAGATGCCCGAACCGCAGGAGGGGTCCAGATAGCGGAGCTGGTGCCAGTCCGTCTTGCCGTCCACGGCGACATCGATGGCGAACTCGGCAAGAAAGCGCGGCGTGTAATAGGCGCCTAGGTTTCCCTTGCTGTGACCGGGCAGGAAACTCTCGTAGATGCCGCTGATTGTCTCGATGGGGATGAACTTGAAATCATAAGCCCAGAAACCGAATGTCGGTTGGTGCGTGTTCGGGGCGTCCCCCCGGAGGAAGGCCCTCACCGCTTCAATCCATTCGGCGGTAATGTACTCTTTCTCGGCGTCGAGATCGGCGTCAAACATGCTGCCATTGAACTGGAACTGGAGCCGCTTGAACAAGTCATACAGAAAATCGCGCGCCCGCACGGCATTCTCGCAGGCGGCCAACGCCGCGTGCAACCGCACCGCCGTGGTGTCTTCAAGCAGAACGATACCCCGGTCCACAAGATAACAGACGAACAACAGTCGGCAGATGAAATCGTGCGCGATGTGATTCGGCAAGGGTGGCAGTCCCGGGCGCGCCAGACAGTCTCGCAGACCCATGAGGTTGGCGGTCAACGACTGGTCAACGGCAAAAGCAGGCCTGAACTTCTCGCTGTAGACCCGGTAAAACTCGCCCGTGCGGACAGACTCGGTAAGCGCCTGTTCCTGTTGCGAGAATGCCGCGAGGTCAAAGGCTTCTATGAGAGGCGAGTCGGGGCAGGCCGGATCGGAAATCTCCCGTTGGCCGCTGCGGACCGGCCGTTGCAGCCCGGAGAAGAGGTAAGCCGTTTTCGGATCGACCACGAGCAGGATGCTGGCAACGCCCTGGTTCCAGAATTTACGGTGAAGATCGGCAAGCGCGTCTGCGTCTACAACCTGTTTTCTGTCAACGCGATAAAGCGTTGGAACCTGATGGACGCAGAGTACGGAAGAGATCCCGAGTTCGTCCCAAGCCCGCTGCAGAACACGGTAATAACCGACGAGCCGGGGCTGCTTGAAAACAGCCTCCAAGCTCTCGTATACTTCCCTGTCCGCGTTCATATCCGCTCCCTGTAAACACCGCCCACTACCGCCAGACACAGGTGCAGTATAGGCGTTCTGAAGCCGCGTAACAAACAAATAGTTTAGACTTCGTCAAGATGATCGCCTACCGCGCCGAGACGGCGCTGGTCGGGCTGTTGCGACCGCATCTGGCAATAGAGGATAGGCTTCTCCATCATCAGCGGCGCGGCGGGGACGCCGCCCTGACGCTTCGCGCCTTTCCCGGATCTGAGACACCGACCACCGAATTATTGTCGTACATGAACACCCAACACCCAACACCCAACATCCTATGCGACGACCTCCTGCGCGACCTCGATGCGGCATGCGGACAGCCACCACGCGGCCTGACCGGGGGCGGCGCGCGCGAGGGCCGGTATTTTCAGGGTGCCGGAACGGGTGCCTCCGGATTCGCGGGCGTGCCGGTAAGCCTGAAGTCCGTTTTGCAGCAGGACAGGCCTGATCGCTAGCAGTTGGCCGAGGCGCCGTGCGTGGTTGTAATGATAGTTCCGGCACAATTCGCGCTCGACAACGTCGGCCCAGCGCTGCGCGGTGCCGGCCAAATCCGGGAGCGGTGCTGAAAACTCCAGCAACAAAGAATAGCCGCACGTGGACCTTTCGGAATATCCGGTCGGAGCAATCATGGCGAACTCCGGGCGCACACCCGTGTCGGTTTCCGCAACGGCCAGCGCTTCGGCCGCATGGCGCTCGTCAAGTTTTTCGCCAACCAGATCGGAGACGGCGTTGTCCTTGCCGACGAATTCAAGGCAGGGCGTCGCGTGACAGCATCCGGACATGCGAACCTGGTCATGCAGCCGGTAACGCCAGAGTCCCCCGCCCGTCGTGAGAATCACGGAATAGTCGCGCCCCTGCCGCAAGTCCCAGGCCGGACGCACCTCTCCCGTTTCGACGTCCAGAAATTCGAGATAGTGTGATCGAATCGCACAGGGCCGCAGTCGCCCGCAACCGGTCGGCAACGTCACGCATCCTTCCGTTGCCATCAGCCCTTTGCCTTGAATCACGGCCTGCGGAAATAGCGTGCGGATTTTTCCAAGTCCGGGCTCGGAACGCGGCCCCTCCCAACAACTGATGACACCGAGGCGTGGCCAGAGACGGCCGACCGATTCCGGATGCGAAATGAGATCCAGTGCCTCAATTTCGGCCGCTCGCCGGAGGTCTTTCTGCCAATGCTGGCCCAGTTGGGCGTGCAGGTCTGGCGGAAGCGCCGCGTCTCCGGGCAGGTTGCCGGTGCGCAGGGCAGTGAGAATGACGGGAAGATGCCGGGGCAGCGCATCGATAAGAAGCGTCAGAAAAGACGGGTGCCAAACGGATATCAGCCGAAGATTTTTCTCCTTGAGAAGAAAGAGCAGCGTGAGCCGGGCGAACCATTCGGGGTCGGCGACCTGGCGTATTTCTCCCGGAACCGCCAAAATGCCGCGTGAAAGCCAACGCCCTGCAAACCCGAGATAGTCGGCGTCGTCGGCGAAACCGACCGGCACGGCCGTTGGGGCGGCGGGGGCCGGGATCGGCGTGTTGGGGCTGACGGCCCAGTACTGGCGGCCGAAGAACAGACGCGGGTGCGCCAGATAGAGCCAGGCGATCCAGGGCTGAACCGCCGCCGCGAATTCACGCCGTACGGCAGCGGTGACGGGAATGAGCTTGGGTGCGCCGGTGGACCCGCTGGTCGGTTCGAGCAGCAGCGGAGACGCGGCCGTCAGGGCAAAAGGCTCCCCCTGCCGGGCGGCGGCAATAGCATCGGCGAAATCCTCGTATTCCGCCAGCGGAACATGCGTGGCAAAGTCCGAGCACGACCGGATGGACGCGAAGTGGTGGCGACGCCCGAATTCCGTATCTCGATTCTGCCGGATCAGGCGGCGCAAAACACGATGCTGCGCCTGCCGGGGCTGCCGCAGCGCGAATTGAAAACAGATCCAGCCGGGAAGGCAGACCAGAAACCAGAGCATCTGGCGGAAAAAGAGGGTGAGCGGCTTCAGCATTGCCACACCGGGGTTGTAGCGCGGATCACGCGGAGCGCATAGGCATTCAGGTTGTCGCGACGGATGGGTGTCAGGCAGGCCAGTTCTTCGCCTTGCGCATAACGGGGGTTGCGCGCCAGAAAGTAGGCGACGTGGGGATCGCGCAGACGCAGGCTCGGCACGCCGGCCAGTTCCGGAACGAGATGGTCGCCGCCTTGCATCCGGATCAGGCCACTGGCCGGATCAAAGGCGTCACCAAACCTGCGGGTGGCGGCTGCCGCCAGGAGCGCGGCCATCGCCGGTGGCGTTTCGCGATCCGGCGCCGGCCAGAACCGCTTAAAGAAGACGGGCAGAAACCGGTAGGTGCGAAACCCTTTGGAGATCAGGAACCAGTACAGATCGTCTTCGCCGTAGAGATCCATCATCTTCAGCATCAGATGCCCGAAGCAACCGGCGATGAATGGCGTGTTCCAGTGTTCGCGCTCCACAATGGTATCGCCACTGAAGAGGAACCGGGCGGCGCCGCCAGCGTCGAGAGGCTGCATGAGTTTCTGGGTGGAAAATCCGGCGATGCCGCCCCTTCGCTTGAGCAGCAGGATAATCCAGTCCTTCTCATCCAGATCGGCCATAAAACGCTCGCGGCGGACATTGACGAAATGCCGCGCATGCAAGCCAAACATGGCTTCGCTGATCGTGGCAGACAGACGGCTGCGGGCAATAATGTGGGGTTCCAGTTCCATGGTCACAGCGTGGCGGTTTCGAGGTGAGGAATGAGGTCTGGATGAAGGGATTCACAGAACGGGCGGCCGTCCTCCCAGCACACCAAGTAAAGACGGCTGACATAGTCACAGGATGAAAAGCCCCGCAAGGCCGCACGCAGCGGGTCGCGTTCGTGCAATCCGACGACAAAATAATCATACGGCGAATGCCGGAAGTCGGCATGCAGGTGTTCCAACAACGCGCCGAAGACGACCGGATCGTTATTTCGTATGCACGTGAAGGCGGTATGAAAAAACTTCAGGCACTGTCCGGGAGGAGGCAGCGGCCGGCGGCCGGCGATGCGCCAGGCGGTGTTGAGCAGCGGACGTGCAAACCGGAGCGCAGGGGCATAACCGGTTACGACGGTCTGACGATAGGCGCTCTGATCCCACACGGCGGTGACCCCGATGACGGTTCCTTGGCGCAGCGCTACGCGGAACCCTGACGGATCCAAGTCGCGCCATTGCGGTTTTCCGAAATCGTCGCGATCAAGCACGGGGAAGAATTGATGTTTCGGGCCCTCCTCGCGCAGGAAATCAAGGATCGCCTCCAGCGAGACGTCCCCGCCCGTTCGAATTTCAACACCCTCGGCCGGGAGAACGGCGGCACGACGACGGCCGAGGAGGATGGCCGAGGTGATCAAGCGGCCGCGATCCAGATAAGCCGGAAGGGATGTCCGGCCGCTGGTAAGGAGTTCTTGGGCCTCGCCATTGTTCTCGACGATCATGGACAGATAGGCAGGCACCAACCGATCACCGTCGTGAAGCCGGCGAAAGAACCGATAGGCGTGAGCCAATGTCAGCGACCGCCGGGCACGTGGAAGCGAGCGCAAGCCGCACAGATATCCAACGTCCGTGATGAGGCCGTTGATATAGACTTTGCGGACCGCTCGAACCCCGCAACCGACAACGGTATCCGCGTCGTCCAGAGCTACCAAGGTCTGGGTCAGATGTCCGAGCACCTCATGGCCGAGCGACCAGTCCGGCTCGCGGGCGAAAGCCAGGCGGACCCATCCGGGCATGGCCTGTTCGCGAGCCATGCGCCGGAGCGCGGCCCCGTGAGCGGCGGTGGCAAGCGTGTATTTCATGGTGTTTCAACCGGAATGCCGAACGGCAGCCCCTGCCGGCGGACGACCTCGCGCTGGTGAAGCAGATTCTGGCCGAGAAAGACCAGGGCTTTATAAGGAGTACGGCAGTTGGCTTTGAAATCGAGCATGCGGCGAGCCACGGATGGGAGCGCGTAGAAACGGCGGCGATGGGATTCGCAGAGGACGGCCAGTTCACGGGGGGACATTTGCGCGGGCTGAAAGACAATGTCGCCGAACCGGACACCCGGTTCAAGCCACCACTGCGGGTAAAGCAGGCGGTTCTGCGCGGCGAGCCGGTCGTAGAGCGGTGTGCCGGGGAACGGGACAAGGTGGTTGAAAGCGGTAAAAAAGAACTTCTGCTGAAGGGCGAAATCGAACACGCGCCGAAAGGTTTCGGGTGTATCGTGATCATAGCCGAAAACAAAAGTGGCATAGACGGAGATTCCATGATCGCGAAAGGCCTGGATGGCGCGCGGATAGTGGCGGGCCTCCAGGTTGACCGACTTGCCCATATCGTGAAGCGTTTCTGCATCGAGAGATTCAAACCCGACCAGCACGCCCTGACATCCTGAACGGCGCATCAAGTCAAGCAGCGCGCGATCTTCTGCGATGTGAAGACTGGCCTGTCCGATCCAGGGTCGCTTCACTGGGAGCAGGGCGCTGCACAGCGCACGAAGCCGGTCGGGGTCGGCTCCGAGATTGTCGTCGACGAAGAAGATCGGTTTCCGCAACGAGCGGACCTCTTGCACGACCTCCTCTACGGGACGCTCCAGGCAGCGCTGGCGAAAGAACGGGCTGATCGAACAAAATTCGCAGTTGAAGCGGCAGCCGCGCGACGTTTCAACCAAGGAGACCTGACCATACGGTCGGCGTCCGAAAATCGAGCGATCCGGAGTCAGCCCTGACAGCACCGGCCGATCCGAGCTGTAACGCGCGTGCAGCCTGCCAGTGGCCGCATCGTTCAGCACGTCGCGCCAGACAGGCTCCGCCTCACCGATCACGATGCTGTCGGCCTTTTGGGCAGCCTCATTCGGAAAAAGCGTGGGATGGAAACCGCCGAGGACAACGGGAACACCGCGCGCCCGGAACGCAGCGGCGATCTGATACGCCCGGCGGGCCGTGTAGGTCTCGACGGTGATGCAGACCAGATCCGTGGGGGCGTCGTAGCGGATGGGCTCGATGCGGTCGTCAAAAAAAGCGCGCCGGATTTCAGGCGGCGTGAGGCTGGCGAGCCGGGCGATGCCGAGTGGCTCCATCCGCCACGAGGCGGGATAGGGCGTGCCATCCGGCTTACGACCGACACAAGGCTGGATCAAGGTGATGTGCATGGTGTGGATACGGGGCGGCACAGGTCCGCCAGACAAACCGGGATGAGTTGGCCATTATGAAAGGTGGCGTCCGGGCAATTGACGCAATGAGTCACGGTCCCGGAAGCATCCACTTCCGCCGGATTTTGAAACAACAGCCGCTTGGCGTGCAACCGGTGGCCGGGCAACAGTGCCGAACCTGCCAGGCGAAGGTTCCCCCTGACGTTGCCGCCCGAAGCGGCGTTGAAAAGAAGTTGGATCCAGAAGCGTGACGCGTTCCATGGGACAAAGAAAAGATAGCGTCCTGCGAACTGGCGATACAGCGCCGAGAAAAGACGTTCGCAGGCACTGGCCCTGAGGCCCCGTGTCACCAGCCGCTGGCCGTGGCGGCTGGTGGTGCCGACGAAATAGGACAGCCAGCGGGCATCCTGCGGATCACGGTTGGAGCCAAGGCCCGCAAAGGGCCGAATGGCGTGCTTGTCGAGCAACAGGTGCTGCATGTCGAGATGGGATCGCATGTTTTCCGGAGAGGCGTGTGGTGTCCCCTCGACGGTCGCCATCAAGCCTGACTCCAGGTTCCCCTCGATAGCCACAATGGCGGCATGTTCCCGAAAACGGGTCACGAGCAGATAACCGAGGTCTTCCGAGTCCAGCGTCAATTGCACACCGTCCTCCACCTCCCCGGGGCGATCCGGATAGGCGGTGATGGTCAACCCCGCCTCCATGCCGGCGGCCGTCACGCAGGCGGCTTTTTCGGATATGAGGTGCCGCCTTTCAGGCCAGGCTGCAGAGGCGGGAAGATCGGGGCGATCTTGGCCACTGTCAATGTGCAGAAACACCAAGTCCGTCCCGGCCTCTTTCAGGCGGGCGCAAGCGGCTTGATCCAGTAAGAGCCCATTCGTGAATAGTTCGACGCGCAATCCACGGTGCCGAAGGAACCGCACAATATCGCACAATTCCGGATGCAGGAGCGGTTCGCCGCCAACGATGGAAATAGACTGGAGCCGACGCAGGCGGAGCAGGCCATCCACTTCCGCCTGGACCTCGGCAAGTGGTTTGGTCCGTGATTCCAGATGGTTGTAGCAGGCCTGGCACCTGAGGTTACACCCACGCAGGATGTCAAGCAGCGCGTGCGGCACATCCCCGCCGTTATCCCAGGGCAGACGCCAGATGCGGGAATCCCAGGGCGATTTAACAACTTCCATGTGCATCCTCATATTCCTTGGAACCGGGAAACGCTTGGCCTCGAAAGAAATGGAGACACCCTTTCACTGGACCGACAGAGGTATGGAAGGCCGATGAGCAACGAGCCAGGCGCTGTTCATCAAGAAACGCAGCCCCCTTGTAATTGCTAATGCCGACATTGACCAGCGAATAGCGCCGTCTGGAAAAGGCAAGCCCGGAAGCGATTCGCAGACAGGAGGCCCATTTTCCGGTCCGGATCGCCCGGAGCACGAACCACGCAGGAGCGAGATGAGTGGAACAATAGTTCCGACGCATCCGGCTCCGAGCCATTCGTGCATACACCGCCGCCATGTCAATCAGGCGGTTCAACGGTTGAATGCCATCCGGTGTACGGACAAAGACGAGGTGCGCTCCGCAGTCGGGATGGTTCTGGATGCCCCACGGCAGGTATGCCGGCAACGGCAAAAAGTCATCCAGCGAAAAACCATGCTTCTCCCCGACGGTCAGGAGCTGGCGGATGATCTGCTCGCGATCTACCAAGTTCTGCGGGGCGAGCGTGTAGCGCCCCACGGGAGCGGCGCTGGCAAATGTCATGTTTCGGACGTTGATGCCGACCTCCAGCCCATGCGTCAGCAAATCGCCCATCTCTTCCAAATTGAGTCGGGTGACCGTGCAGTTCAAGCCCACGCTCAAGCCAGCCTCACTGGCGTTTTTGATAGCGTCTTTCTTTTCGCGTAAATAATTGCGCCCCAGCGTCTCCAAAGTCTTTTCATTGAAGGAGTCGAACTGGAGGCAGATCCGGGCAAGTCCGCGCGCCTTGAGTTCCCGAGCCAGCGCCTGGTCGGTTCCGAGCCGGACTCCGTTGGTCACAACTCCTGAACTAAAACCGAGGCGGCTGATTTTTTCAACGATAGTCAGCAGATCGGGGTGCAGAGTCGGTTCGCCTCCAAACAGGTGAAGAATCCGCCCGCCCGCCTTCTTGGCTTGTTCGGCGCGTCTGCCTATCTCGTCAACGGAGAGGAAGACGGCCGCTGCCGTGCCGGTCTTTGCGCCAGCGCCGCAGACAGCACAATGGAGGTTGCACGCGTTGGTGATGGAGATGTAGTTGAGCACATTGCGCAATCCCCGAGGCGGTTCGGCGGAGGTGATGTCGGTCGCACTTTTCTCCCGAAGCGCAATGAATAGATCGGCGTCCGACGACACGTCATGCCGAATGTCGCCATCCGGACAGTGGACCACACCTTCGATGCGGGTTCCGGTTCTCACCAGTTCGGCGGGGTGCGACGCCGATGGGCAACGGTTACATAAAGCCCGGGTCCGTGCAATGATCATGGCGTATTTCCTTCCGATCCGTCGCCGTAGTCTGCCACACAGCAGGGCACTAACGCATCGCCCCTCACAATGGCCGTGGGGCAGTATTCGCAATGCTCGACGCTTCCGTCCGCTCTGCGCAACGGCCCGGAGTCGTAGGCAATCATCTTATGCCGCACCCTGCCTCCAGAAAGCAGTGCAGCGGCGAAAAAGCGGAGGCCTCGGATCGGATGGAACGATGCGAGCGCGTTCAGCCCGACCCGGAAGAGCGTCAGTGTTGGGTTTTGTGTGGTCTTGTGGATGTAGCGCCCCTTGAAAAACCGGGGGACCTTCATCAGCCACACATCCACCGTGTTCGAGCACATGCGGAAGAGGGTATGACGTTGCCCGGGTCCGTGTCCGCGATAGACGACCGGCACAAAGTACGAGAGCCATGACATTCGATTGCTGTCTTGCGCCGGAATGTACGCAAACGGCTCGATGCCGTACTCGGCCCCAAAGAAGGCCTGTAGGGTGTTGACATCGAAATCGGATGGGAGGAAGGGGCGTTCTCCATCAAGGGCGGGGCCCAAGGGTCCGGGACGGATGCCATTAGAAACGAAAAGAAACGTGATTTCCGGCGTGCGGAAGAAGAACCGGCTCATGTCCCGCAGAAAGTTGGGGTCGTTGCCATATAACGTGGCGGAAACAGAGACATCCAAACCGCACCCAAAGGCCCACCCGGCAAGCTCGGAAAGGCGTTTCTCGATTGCGGCGAAGCCGGGATCCTGCGACACGTCCGGACGACACTGCCCGGCGTCCACATGGAAGAGGATCGAGTCGAGTCCGCTCTGCTTGAGGCGCAAGAGTCGTTCCCGATCCAGCAGCACACCGTTGGTCAGGAGAAAGACATGGACCTGGCGCTGTTTGACAAGTTCGATGATGCGGTTCAGTTCAGGGTGCAGGGTCGGTTCACCGCCGGAAATGGTCACAGTATGCACGGGACGGAGGTGAGTGCCCACGTCAAGATCCTGCTGCACGTGTTCGAGTGTCTTGAACGTTGTCCCATGCTTCTTATAGCATGCGCGGCACGCGAGGTTACAGGCGTCCGTCACTTCAATCATGAAGTTTGGAGCCGTCAGATGTGTCCATGGCATTTTAATCATCTTGACTCACTGAAGCGGCTGGTTCCATGCCGCAGTCACGCCGGGCTCTTGCGGAAAACGGTCGGCATCGGTTTTCAGGCGGTGACCGTAAAGGCGGTAGGCCAGATTCCCGACGGCGGAAATACGGGTGTTGCGGTGGAAGCGGAGCCGTTTGGCAGCTATGCCGAGCTTGAAGCTGTCGCGCCAAGCCCGGATAAACCCGCGATCCAGCTCGCTGGGCGACATGTGCTTGGGCTTGATGACGACATGCTGGGTGTCGTAATAACGCCAATTCTCGTGGAGGATCCGGTTTTCGGCCGTGAGGCGGTGGTAGGCCAGCGTGTTGGGGAAGGGCGTGTAAAGCGCGAAGCGGGGAATGTCGATACGCAGTTCGTCAATCACGGCCACCGTTTGGTCGAACACATCCGGCTGATCGTCGTCGAGACCGAATATGAAGCAGCCCTGAACGACAATATGGCGTTCGTGAAGGGCGGCGACGACATCGCGGTAATGATCGGGGGCGTTAAACCGTTTCCGCATGCCGCGCAGCGCGGCGGTGCTGACCGATTCGAAGCCGATGAGCAGATAGCTGCATCCGGATTGGGCCATCAGATCCAGCAGCTCCGGATCGCGGGCCACCTGGGTGGAGACGAGTCCGCCCCACGTTTTCTTTAGCGGACGGATCGCGGCAAACAGTTCCTTGGCATAGTCCGCATCATCGGTCAGATTCAGATCGTGAAACGCAAAGGTGCCGCCGCGCAGAGAACGGATATCGTCGACGACCTCGCCGATCGGACGCACGCTCCAACCCAGCGGGACCGCCGGAGCGACACAAAAGTCGCAGGTCTGACGGCAGCCGCGCGTGGCGTTGACCGTGCGCGGCATCATGTAACCGAACGGTTTCTGCAGGTCGCGACGCGGGAGCGGCAATCCGGCAAGCACCGCAGGACCTCGCTGTTCATAGACGGCACGCAGGCAGCCGGCGTGCCAGTCCCTCAGGAGCTGCGGCCAGGTCTGCTCGGCAAACCCGATCACCAGCGCGTCAGCATGATGCCGGGCTTCACCGGAAAGAAGGGAGACGTGAATGCCGCCGAGCACCACCGTTGCGCCGCGCGCCCGAAAATGATCCGCCAGCGCATAGCCTTTGAGCGCCATCCCCGTAATCAGGCTGATGGCGACCATGTCGAACTTCGTATCCAGCGGAATCCGAGAGACACTACCGTCTACATAAGTGACATCCAGTTCCAGTTCGGGCGGAACAAGCGCCGCCAGCAAGGCCCCGGTCAACGGCGCTTCGCGGAAAGAAACTTTGAACGGCCACAGCTTCAGCAGATGCGGCTGACCTCCCGGCAACAGGATCAACAGCCTCTTCTTATTCGTCATTTTTTTCATAACTGAGGCTCGTGCTACCCCCCAACAGTTCCAAGGGTGTACATAAAAAGGGCGACTCGTACCCGAGCGATCGGCTAATCCGGGCTTTGGGTCACAGATGATCGCTCCCGTATTGGTGTCACCATTGTAGACCCCATGATTTTGAATGCAAGCACTATGATCCGTCTCCTGCACGATCAGAACTGCCATGCTGCCACCCCGACGATAGTCTGGACATGTTTCCCCGCTTCTGGCACACTACCGGCCGTGATAACGTCGGCTTTTACCGGTTCATGCCTGCTTTCAGCAGGTGATGCCCCATGCCGGCGGATGAGGATCGATCTCTAATCAACACTGACATGAACAGTTTCACCAAGCCGTGGCCGCGCCCGCCGGGAACCTTCGACATTCAGAAGGTCGATCCGCACAGTTCCGCCCGGACCGGGGTGCTCTGGACCGCCCATGGTCCGATCGAGACGCCCGCCTTCATGCCCGTGGGGACGCAGGCCACGGTCAAGTGCCTGGAACCGCGCGATCTGACCGCCGCTGGCGCGCAAGTGATCCTGAGCAACACCTACCATCTGCTGGTCCGCCCGGGTCTGGAGATCATCGAAGCCTGTGGCGGCCTCCACCGCTTCATGGGCTGGGACGGCCCCATTCTCACCGACAGCGGCGGCTTCCAGGTGTTCAGCCTTTCCGGATTGCGCAAGATCCGGGACACCGGCGTCGAGTTCCAGTCGCATATCGACGGCCGGGCGCTTTTTATCGGTCCTGTCGAGGCTATGGCCGCCCAGAAAACGCTCGGATCGGACATCGCCATGTGCTTCGACGAGTGTCCACCCTATCCCTGTTCCGCACAATCCGCTTGTCAGGCGGTCGATAAGACCCTATTATGGGCAGACTTATGTGCGAATCAGGCTCGCGCTTCGGGGCAACTCGTCTTTGGCATTGTGCAAGGCGGGGAGTTTCGCGAGTTGCGGGAACGGTGCGCCCGCGGGCTGACGGCCATCGGCTTTGACGGTTACGCCGTCGGCGGTGTCAGCGTGGGCGAACCGGAACCTGTTTTGCTTCAGGAGGTGGAGGACGGCGTCCGCCTGCTGCCGGTTGACCGGCCCCGCTATGTGATGGGGCTGGGCGACATGTGGCAGATGGCGGAGGCGGTGGCGCACGGAGTCGACCTGTTCGATTGCGTGATACCCACGCGGCATGCGCGGAACGGCTCGGCGTTCACGGCGCACGGCTTCTATCCGGTCAAGGCGGGCGCCGCCAAGTGCGACACGCGGCCGGTGGAGGAAGGGTGCGGGTGCTACTGCTGCCAGACGTTCAGTCGCGCCTACGTCAGGCACCTGCTGAATGTGAATGAGATTTTGGGCGTGCGGTTGTTGACCCTTCACAACGTACACCGCTATCTGGAGACGCTGCGCGAGATGCGCGGGGCGATTGCGGTCGGTGCCTTTGGCGACTGGCGGCGCGCGTGCGCCGCCCGGTTGAGAGTGGCGGCGTCCGTCGCGGACGCACAAACGGTAAATGCCGGCTGAGCTGGCAACGAGGCGGGGAGACCCGCAGAAACGAGACAGTATGGACAGTTTGAACGTGGTGCTCGCACAGGCGGGTGGATCTCAGCCGGGTGGTTTGGGCATGATGGTGCCGATTCTCCTGATGCTGGGTATTTTCTATTTCATGATGATCCGGCCGCAGCAGCGCAAGGAAAAGGAACGGCAGAAGCAGATCTCCGAGCTGCGCGCCGGCCAGCGGGTGCTGTTCGGCGGCGGATTCATCGGCAAGGTGGTCGAATGCAAGGATCACACCTTCATGGTCGAGATCGCCCACGGCGTCAACGTCGAGATCGCCCGCGGTGCCATCACCCGGACGCTCGTCGATGGCGAGATGATCAAGACCGATCCCGCGTAATCCCGGGACGCAGCGGAATTTCCCGGACGCCGCAGTCGGCGTTCGGCGTTTGGACAGCACGGAGGAGATGGACATGAACAGCAAACATGCGGTTTGGAAGTGGTTGCTTCTGGCGATCATCACGGTCTTTTCGGTCTATGTGGTCATGCCGCCCGAGAAGAAGATCCGCCTCGGTCTCGACCTGCAAGGGGGCGTGAGCTTCACGGTGCAGATCGACAAGGATAAGCTTCACGCGGACTTCGCGGCGGCCGACCCCAAGCTCGATGCCGAGGCGCTCGCCACCAAGGTGGACGCTGCCATGAAGGACGCCGATGAGCGGATCCTCGAGGTGCTGCGCAACCGCATTGACGGACTGGGCACCTCCGAGCCGCTGATCATGGCAGGCGCGGATCACCGCATCCTGATCCAGATTCCCGGAACCAACGAATGGGAGTTCGCCGCCGCCGAGGAAAGCCTCAAGAAAGCGGCGTTTCTCGAATTCCGGCTGGTCCACAAGAACAACCAGAAACTCGTCGACGCCCTGTTCACTGAAGGCCGAAAACCCCGTGGCTATGAGATCGTGGATGTGGCCGGACGGAATTATTACCAGCGGACGGAGGCATTCCGCACCGTGGTCAAGGATCCGGGCTATGACCGTGAGATGTCCACCTTCCACACGCCCGATCCGCTCTATGAGTTCCTGCTGGAAGAGACGCGGATGAAAAACGGCCAGACGCTGTACTTCCCTCACTTTGTGTTGCGCAAGGTCGAGATGACGGGAAACACGATTGAACGTGCGGATATCAACCGCGATCCCATGACCGGCGCAATGCACGTGGGACTCTCCTTCTCGAGCCGCGGCAAGACCGAGTTCGCGCGACTCACCGCCCGCTACGCACCCAATGGCCCAGGTAATCTGGACAGTACCGTCGGCCGTCAACTCGCCATCGTCCTCGACGGCACCCTCTATTCGGCACCGGTCATCAACGAGCCGATCCCCAGCGGCCGCGCGTCCATCAGCGGCAGCTTCACCGCCCGCGACGCCGCGATCCTGCGCAACACACTCAACGCAGGCGCCCTGCCCGCCCCGGTCAAGATCATCGAGAAGCGGGCGGTGGGGCCGACCTTGGGATCCGACGCCATCAACAGCGGTGTCAAGGCAGCGGTCATTGGCACGCTGGCCGTGATCCTCTTCATGGGCATGTACTACCTGTACTGCGGCCTGATCGCCAACGTCGCGCTGCTGGCCAACTTGGTGCTGATGCCCGCTGGCATGATCATCGCCGGAGGCTTGCTCAGTGTCTTCGTTCGCGATTCCGGAATCTCCACCAGCGTGCTCCAGCTTCCGGTGCTGACCCTCCCAGGAATCGCCGGCATCGTCCTCTCGATCGGCATGGCGGTGGACGCCAACGTGCTGATCTATGAACGGATGCGCGAGGAGTTCCGCCTCGGGAAAACAGTTCGCGCAGCCGTTGCGGCCGGCTATGACCGAGCCTTCCTGGCGATCCTCGACTCGAATCTGACGACCCTGCTCATCGCCATCATCCTCTTCATCTTCGGATCGGGGCCGATCCGCGGCTTCGCCGTGACCCTCTCCGCCGGCCTGATCGTCAGCATGTACACCGCGCTGGTGCTCACCCGCATGGTGTTTGACGCCACGGTTTCCGAAACCCGTGTCAAGCCGTTCCGCATGTTGAAGCTGATCGGGGAGACCTCCTACGACTTCCTCGCCAAGCGGAAACCCGCCATGCTGGCGTCACTGGCCGTGATCGTCATCTCCTGGGGCTGTTTCGCGGGCCGCGTGGCGCGTGACAAGAACGCCGTACTCGGCGTCGACTTCACGGGCGGCGCTTCGGTCACGCTCTCCTACGGAAAACAGGCCGATCTGGGCAAAGTGCGCAAGGCTCTGGCTGATGCCGGTATCCCCGACGCCGCCGTGCAATACCAAAAGTCACTCGAGAGCGGAGCAGGTGTCCTGGAGATCAAATCCAGCTACACCGAGATCGCAGGCGCCCCCACGAGCAAGCGGGTGCAGCTCGCGTTGGACGAGAGCATGCCCGATATGCAGTTCAAGGTCATCGGCGAAGAGATGATCGGCCCGGCGGTAGGCAAAGACCTGCGCAACGGCGCGATCAAGGCGATCATCATCTCACTGATCGGCATGATCATCTACATTACGGTGCGCTTCCAGTTCGGATTCGCGCTCGGCGCCATCGCGGCCTTGGCCCACGACGTGCTGGTGACCTTCGGCATCTTCACGCTCCTAGGACGGCAGGTCAATTTGACCACCGTGGCGGCGCTGTTGACGATCGTCGGCTACTCGATCAACGACACGATCGTGATCTTTGACCGCATCCGCGAGGACATGCGCCTGGATCAACGGTCCAGCTTTATAGATGTGATCAACCGCGCGATGAATCAGACGCTCAGCCGGACCCTGCTCACGACCTTTGTCACGATGCTGGCCGTCTTCTCCCTACTGATCTTCGGCGGCGGCTCGATCCGCGACTTCGCACTGACAATGATCATCGGCATGATCGCCGGCACCTACTCGACGCTCTTCATCGCCACCCCGGTGATGGTCGCCTGGTATAAGGGCCGCCGCCCCGGCTTCGCCGCCGATGGCAAGAAGGCGTAGGATCGGGGTCGATTCCGATACGGATGGAAGGTCGTTCGGTTAAGAGTAAGCGAGTCAGTGTTGCGGTTAAGGGTAAGCGAGTAAGTGTAGGGAGAGCGCCACGCACACTCTTAATCGCTACGCTTAACCGGCGACCCTTAACCGGCTACGCTTAACCGCAATACTTAACCGTCGTCCGACAGATTCTGACGTGTCTCAGACCAGTCGGGCCGCCGGGTCGGCGCCGGTAGCGGAACGCCGCCCTCTGCTCCGACCCATCATCAGCGGCGCGGCAAGGACGCCGCCGCCCTATCGTCGCGCTTCGCGCTTTTCCCTGAACCCTTCGCGTGCAAAACCTCCGGTTTTGCACGCCGATGGCTTCATTTGGCAGGGGGCAATAACGCCTGCATGTCTTTATCCAGTTGGGTGATCTCGTCGCGCCAGACGGTGAATTTCCGGGTGTTCGAAGCATTTTTTTCGGGACGGGTCTTCATCCACGCCGTCAGTTCGGATTCCGCCGCCGCGCGACGTGCCTGTTTCTCGCGGTAGGCGGTGGCGTCCGCTTCCGGGATCTTGGCGAGCTGACTGTCGAGCCGGATCGTGGCCAACCGTCCCGCTTGCTGGGTGATCTGCCCGCCAAGCGTGGCGCTCTTATTCTTGAAATCAAGCTGTAGCGCCGTAAACGCCTTCTTCGAGGCGGCGAGCGCCTTCGCCGTGTCGCGGTATTCCCGGGCGGTTTCCGCCGAGAGCGTCTTGAGCCAGGCGTCAATCACCGTCGCCCGCTCCTGTAGAAGGATGTTGATCTCGGCGATGAATGAGGCCGCAGTCGTCTCGCGAGTCGCGGCCAGCCGGCCGAGTTCGGTCTGACCGTCATCGTCCAGCAGAATGTAGGTGGGAAGCTTGCCTTCAACGCCAAACGCCAGGTCGAGATCCGCATTGCGCGACACGTATTTTTCGGGCACGAGGGTCGGATCACCCGGAAAATCAATCCACACGAGCATCATCGTGTTCGTGGCGTAGGCGGTCCAAGCGGGCTTGGAGAACACCTCCTTGTCCATGAGCTTGCACGCGCCGCACCAGTCCGAGCCGGTGAAGTTGAGCAGTACCGGCAGCTTCTTCTCCGCCGCCACCTGTTTGGCCGCGTCGAAATCCATCGTCCAGCGCCCGGGCTGGGCGCCGTCACTGGCCGGCCTTTCCGCCGCGCAGACCGAACCAACAAACAGAATCGCGAGACAAGCGAGGCGAACGTTCATGACCCCTCCGATGGTTGTATTGAGTAGTATCGATGCGGCACCAGTATACGCGGCCTCACCGTTTTTGCCCACCAGTTTCGTGCGGCGACTTCCCTGCTTGACAATATGTTCGGCATGCCGTACAATCTGCGCCTCATTGAATAACTCGGTCCCGGAGACGCCTCGCCAGGTGCCGGGGGATCACTGGAGGAAAGGATGGCACACGCGGAAATCCTGAATCTGAGCGCCAGCCTGGAGGATTACCTCGAGGCGATTTACCGCATCGTGGCGGAGAAGCAGGTGGCGCGGGCGAAGGACGTCGGCCGCCGTCTCAAGGTTGGCCGCTCGTCGGTCACGGGCGCGCTGCACGCCCTCGCTGATCGCCAGTTGATCCATTACACGCCGTACGATCTCGTCACGCTGACCGACCGGGGCCGCGCGCTCGCCGAGGGCGTGGCGCGCCGCCACGAGGTGCTCGGCGACTTCTTTGTGAACGTTTTGGCCGTCGAGCCTGCCGAGGCCGATGCGGCGGCCTGCAAACTCGAGCATGCCGTCTCTGAAAACGTCCTCTCCCGCCTCCTGGACTTCATTGACTTTGTCGACCGCTGCCCCCGCGGCGGTGCGGACTGGATCGAGGGGTTCAAGCACGCCTGCCACACCGATAAACGGCCGGGTCATTGCGAGACGTGCCTCGCCCGCGCAGTGAATGGGGCCCAAGCGAAACAGCGGAAGGAGACACACATGGATTCTAGCGGAGAAAAAAAGGCCGGCGCTACTCTCGCCGATCTCAAACCGGGCGGCAAGGCGACCATCCTCACCATCGGCGGCGCGGCGGGCGGCATCCGTCGCCGCCTGCTCGACATGGGCGTCACCGCCGGCACGCGCGTCGAGGTCGAGCGGGTCGCGCCACTGGGCGACCCCATCGAGGTCAAGATCAAGGGCTATCACCTCACCCTCCGTAAGGAGGAGGCCGCCCGCATCCACGTGGAGCGCGCATGACAACAGCCCACCACTCGCATCAGACGCACCACCCGGCCCCGCGTCACACAGGCGTCCCGCTGACCGACACCCGCCCCGGCCAGCGGATTCGCGTAATCGCCGTGGACGCCGGCCAGGCCCTCGTGGCGCGGCTCTGCGCTCTGGGTCTCACCCCCGGCATTACGGCCGAGGTGGTCGCGGTCGGTGCCGGTCCGGTGGTTCTCAACGTGATGGGCAGCCGCATCGTCCTCGGGCACGGCATGGCGAACCAGGTGCGGGTCAGGCCCGCGCCCCCGGCACCCCATAGGTAGTTTTTTTTGGAAGGAGAGTTTGGCATGGCGAACATTTTAAGACCAGGCGAATCCGGGGCGCCGGCGGCGGCGGGCGGATCG
The DNA here is from genome assembly GCA_044343885.1 of Kiritimatiellia bacterium. GTDB lineage: Bacteria > Verrucomicrobiota > Kiritimatiellia > RFP12 > JAAYNR01 > VGWG01. The sequence continues at coordinate 653 of JBIJDW010000013.1, read as the reverse complement.
CTCACCGTCGCCTTGGCGGGCAACCCGAATGCGGGCAAGACGACCCTGTTCAACGCGCTCACCGGCGCCCGGCAGCATGTGGGTAACTACCCCGGCGTGACCGTGGAGACGTTTCAGGGCGTCTGCACGCACGGTTCGATCCGGATGAATCTGGTGGATCTTCCCGGCACCTACAGCCTCACGGCCTATTCGCCCGAGGAACGGGTTGCCCGGACGTTTCTGATCCAAGAGCGCCCCGATGTCGTTGTCGCCGTCGTCGACGCCACCAATCTGGAGCGGAATCTCTACCTGGCCGTGCAGATCCTGGAGCTGGGCCTGCCGCTGGTGCTGGCGCTGAACATGTCGGATCTGGCCGCCCGCCGCGGTATCGCCTTTGACCTCACGCTGTTGCAGGCGCTGCTGGGCGCGCCGATCATTCCGACGGTTGGCAAAACGGGTGAGGGCAAGACGGAACTGCTCGACGCAGTAAGCGCTGCGGGTCGACGCGCAGTTTCCCCCGTTGCACTTCACATCGCCTACGGCGAGACACTGGATGCCGAGATCGCCCCGCTGCAGCAACGGCTGGAGGCGCTCGACGCACTTCCGGACGGCGTGCCAGCCCGCTGGCTGGCGGTGAAGCTACTCGAAGGTGACGCCGATCTGGCCGCGCGGCT
>JBIJDW010000137.1:0-7847 GCA_044343885.1 Kiritimatiellia bacterium | reverse complement strand
AACGCGCCGTTCGTCAGCACGTAATCGCCGATCGACAGCTCGTCGGTCACGCACGCCTCGCGCACCCGTTCATCCACCCCTTCATAGTGGCCGCAGATAAACACCAGATGCGTTTCGCCAGCCAGCCGCCTCGCCTCGCTCTGATCGAACCTGCGTCCCGAGGGGGACATCAGGATCACCCGCGAGGCCGGTGTCCGCACCGCATCAACCGCTTTCATCAAGGGCTCGGGTTTTAGAATCATCCCGGGCCCCCCGCCGTACGGTCGGTCATCCACCGTCCGGCGCACATCCTGCGAATAGTCTCGCAGATCGATCGTTCGCAGCTCAACCGCCTTGAAGCTCACCGCCCGCTTGATCATGCTTTCCGCAAAAAAGCCGGCCAGCATACTAGGAAACAGGGTGATGACATCAATGCGCAGGGGGGTTGCCATGTGGGTCCGCTCCCCGCCCGCACAGGGGCGTTCAAGCCTGAACAGCAACGCGTTTGCCGCGACGCACCAGATTGGCGACGGTCTCGCTCATCTGGGCACCCTGGCTCCGCCAATAGTCAATGCGTTCGTGATCCAATTTGTAGTTCTCTCCCTCGAGCTTGGGGTCATACCACCCCAGCATCTCAAGGAACTTCCCGTCGCGCGGCGAACGCCCGTCCGCTGCCACGACGCGATACGATATACAGTTGTTGCAACCTGTCCTGCGAAGTCTGATTTTGACTGCCATTGCGCCTCCATGAAACCGACACTATACCACCCTCATCGCCGGCTTGCAAGCGCAATTTCGCCGCAATTCTAATTCTAATTATGACAGCCGCTATCGGGATCCAAATCGTGATCGGGACCGAAATCGACGAGAAAGCAAGGAATTCGACCCCGATAGCGATAGCGATTTCGATTTCGACTGTACGGGGACGGGCGATGGGGGTTGGAAGAGAAGCTTTCTCGCCAAGACGCAAAGCGCGCAAAGAATCGGCTTTGTATCCCGTGAAAGGGGCGGTCTTGGCGATCTTGGCGGCTTTGCGAGAAAAATGGCCACAAAAGACACAAAAGCGTTTTGTGATTTATGTGCCTTTTGTGGCCAACTTGCTGAAGCTGGTGCACCCGGAGGGACTTGAACCCCCACGCCTCTCGGCATAAGAACCTGAATCTTACGTGTCTGCCAATTTCACCACGGGTGCGAAAGTTGCGCGGATGATGACAAAAAAACGGGCAACCGTCAATGGGAATCTGAACCGGGATCGGAACTGGGCGGGTAGGGATCGAGGACGAGGACGAGAACGATGGATTCGCCGTCACGCGCCGACCGTCCGGGACAGCCGGTCGAAGGCGCGGTCGGGGCCGTCGTCGAGCAGTCGTTTGGCGGCGTCTTCGGTGAGCGGCGGCAGGGCGCCGACTGCCGCACGAGCAGGGCGGTGTCGGGTGTCATCGTGAATCCGTTGAGATTTACAGAGACCGAACGACGGTGATCTCGGGGTCGACCGACTCGCGGAGCGCCCGTTCAATGCCGTGCTTGAGCGTGGAGGCGGCGTGGGGGCAGGAGCCGCACGCGCCGCGCAGTTTGAGGGTGACGGTCTTGCCGGCGATAGAGACGAGTTCCAGATCGCCCCCGTCGGCCTGCAGCATGCTGCGGAGTTCTTCGAGTTTCGCTTTGATGGCTTCGTCCATGGCTAGATCCTTTCATCCGATGAGCGGTGTCATTCCCCGCTCAAACGAGCGCCCGTACTAAAGCAGATTTCGGCGCACTTGTCCACCCTCAATGATCCGCTTGATTTTTTAGTTGAATCGGCGCGCGAATGAGTTCAAAATGGGGCCACTTAGCTGATTGCCGTGTGGTGGCAAGGCTATTCGAATATCGGAGCGTGTGAATTATGAAACAATTATTGCGTGGCATGGTGTTCTGTTTGGCCGTGTTTGCGTGCTGCACGGCGGCGGCGCTGGTGATTTGCGGCGCGTGCGGCCACGAGGGTGCTGAGGGGCAGCGCTTTTGCAGCCACTGCGGAGCGGGCACCGGCGATGACAAACCCCAGATTGTGGAAAAACCCGCCACCGCGACGGTGGCGAGAGTCACGATTGACCTGCAGGCGGTCTTTGAAGCGGCGCGCGTCGACGGCCGCGCGGCTGCGGAGATCGAGGAAAAACTGCCCGAGGTGGCGCTCTGTTATTACCGCAATGCGTCCGCACTCGTGCGGCTGCTTCCCGACGAGATGATCCCCGACGATTCGGGTAAACGGCTGATCGAGAAGATGAACCGGTGCAAGCTGCGGATGAAAAACACGTTCAAGCCTTGTCCCGGCTGCAATGGGGCGGGCCGTCGCAAGATGCAGTTGCGCACGCTGAATGGCATCGGCGAGAGTGGCGCGTCGATCGGAGGTGGTGTTTCCGATGGCATCGGGCGCACCGAGACGAAGCTGAATGTCGATGTCGAGGGTGGCGTGTCGGGCGGGGGTGTTCTGGCGGGCGAGGGGGCTCTCTGCAAGGCGTGTGGCGGCACCGGCCGGGTGCAGGCGGCGCGGACCGCCGACGAGCTGCGGTTGCTTCTGGCACAAGGGGTACGCGACCACGAAACGCGGCAGCAGGCTGCACGCCGGGTGGCGGTCGGCAACGTCTGGGCGCCGGTGGCCGTGGCAGAGGTGTTGACGCCCCGTCTGCAGGCGTTGCTGCGAACAGCCGCAGCCTCGCCCTGCACCGACTGTCAGGGGCTGGGCATCCAGACTTGCGGCTCATGCAAGGGGCAGGGGCGGACGGTCTGCAAAAATTCCGGATGCAAAGACGGGATGATCCAGAAGCGGCAGTCCAATTCGCTCTCTGCCAAGGCGGCGTTGGTAGTCAAGACGCCGTGTCCGACGTGCAACGGCAGCGGCTTGATCACCTGCGTGACATGCACCGGCTGCGGTCACGTGGTGTGCCGGATCTGCGACGGCCTGGGACAGCCTAAGAAATGCGCGACCTGCGGCGGCGCGGGCACGGGCGCCTGTACCCGGTGCAAGGGCACGGGCAAGGTCATGGGCAAGAATCGGGTGGAGGCCCCCTGTACCGCCTGTGGGGGAGAGGGTATCGGTTTGTGTCCGACCTGCCGTGGAGAGGGGTGCGCGAGTCGATGATGACGCCCCCCGTCATAGAAGGCTTCGAGATCGTCGGCTTGCTCGGCCAGGGGGGCATGGCGACGGTCTGGAAAGCCCGGCAGCGATCGCTCAACCGTCTGGTAGCGATCAAGGTGCTCTCGGCGAATGTGGCGAACGAGCCCGATGACCTGCTGCGGTTTTGTGAAGAGGCGCGCGCCACGGCCAAAATTTCGCATCCCGGAATTGTGCAGGCCTATGATGCGGTCTTCGCGGAGAAACTCTATTTTGTGATGGAGCTGATCGACGGCTACACGGTGGGGCAGTGGCTGCGCCGCAAGGGAAGCATACCGTTTCCGGAAGCGCTGCTGGTGGCCGAGAGCGTGGCCGCAGCGCTCGATTACGCTTGGGAGCAGATCGGGATGATTCACTGCGACCTCAAGCCCGACAACATCATGGTGGATGCGGACGGAACGGTGAAGGTGGCCGACTTGGGGCTGTCCCAGAGGCATCTGGCCCAGATGGACTTGACCGACGAGGTGCTGGGAACGCCCCACTACATGTCGCCCGAGCAGATTCAGGGGGGCGCCCTCGATTGCCGCAGCGACATTTATGCGATGGGCGCGACGCTCTATCACATGTTGACCGGCCGATTCCTTTTTGATGGCAAGCCCACAGCGGTGCTGGATGCCCATCTTGAAAAGGCCGCGCCATCGCTGCGGCAAGTCAACCCGGAAATACCGGCAGGGGTCGCGCTGCTGGTTGAAAAGATGCTATCCAAATCCCCCCAGGACCGCCAGCAGAACTGGCGGCAGGTCGTTGATGATCTGCAGCGGATCGGCCAGGATTTGCCACCAGCGGACGTCAGCGCTGCCTGTGTCAGCAGCATGGAGCGCGATGCCGAAACGGACGCTGTCGTTCGTTCCATCAATCGCAAGATCGTATGGAAAAAACATCCCATCAAGCGCTTCATTCTGGGCGCACGGTAATCCTCGCCGACGGCGATTTTCCGGTTCACCCCGAGCCGCTCGCCTACTGGGCGGCTGCCGAGCGGGTGGTGTGCTGCGACGGGGCGGCCCGTCAGGCGGTGGCGCGGGGCGTCGAGCCGGCGGCCGTGGTCGGCGACGGCGATAGCCTCTCCCCCGCATTGCGCGACCGGCTGGGTGCGCGCTGGGTCTGCGACCCGGGGCAGTCCGACAATGACCTCGCCAAAACCCTCCGATATTGTCTCGCCCGCAACTGGCGGCGGCTGGCCATTCTGGGAGCGACGGGGCGTCGCGAGGATCACACGCTGGGCAACCTGTCGCTGCTCGCCGATTTTTGCGCCGAGGCCGATGTGGTGCTGGCGACCGACACCGGCCTGTTCACCGCTCACGCGGGCGATGTCGAACTCGCGTCATACACGGGCCAGCCGGTTTCGATCTTCGCCTTCGATCCGCAGCTGCCGATCCGGTCGCGCGGACTCCACTACCCACTCAACGGCCTGCGGCTGAGCCGGTGGTGGCAGGCCGCGCTGAACGAGGCGCAGGGCGAGTCGTTCACCCTCTCCTTCTCGGGAGGGGTTGTGCTGGTCTTCCGGGCCTGGTCGGCCGGTCCCGGCACGAGTGTTGGTGTGTGAGTGCGTGGGTGCGGGAGTGTGTGGGTGTGTGGGTGTGTGGGTGCGGGACTTCCGAGCCTGGCCGGCCAACCCCGGCTGAGCCCGATGAGGCCTCTCGACCATCGTCCTCTTCCTCGCACTGGAGGGACGCGCTTCGTCGCGTCCACAGGGGCCTCGCCTCACTCCGTGACAACAGGGGGCAGGCCTGCCGCGTCATCGGCGGCACGACCGAGCTGGGCGGCGGTGGGCTTGAGCTCGCGCACCTGTGCGACGATCTGGGCGGTGATTTCGGGATGCGTGCGAAGGAATTCGGTCGCGGCCTGCGCCCCCTGGCCGATCTGTTCGGTGCCGAAGGAGAGCCAGGAACCGCGCTTGGCCACCACGTTGGTCGCGATCGCAGCGTCGAGCACCGAGCCTTCCCAGGAGATGCCACGGGAATAGAGAATGTCAAACTCGGCTTCCGTGAAGGGAGGCGCGACCTTGTTCTTCACGACCTTGACGCGCGTGCGGTTGCCGATGACCGTTCCAGAAGCCTCCTTGATCACACCAATCTTCTGGACGTGCAGCCGGACCGAGGCATAAAACTTGAGCGCGCGGCCACCCGTCGTGGTCTCGGGATTGCCAAACATGACGCCGATCTTCTCGCGCATCTGGTTGGTGAAGATGCAGAGTGTCTTGGTCTGGGAGATGGCCGAGGTGAGCTTGCGCATCGCCTGCGACATCAGCCGCGCCTGCAGTCCCATGTGCGAGTCGCCCATGTTGCCGTCGATCTCGGCCTGGGGCGTGAGCGCGGCCACGGAGTCGACGACCACCACATCGAGGGCGCCCGATTTCACGAGCTGCTCGGTGATGGTCAGCGCCTCTTCGCCCGAGTTGGGTTGGGAAATAAGCAGGTCATCGAGCTTGACGCCCAGCCGGCGGGCATAATTGGGGTCGAGCGCGTGCTCGGCGTCCACAAATGCGGCCAGGCCGCCGTTTCTTTGCGCTTGGGCGATGACGTGGAGGGTGAGTGTCGTCTTGCCCGACGATTCCTGTCCATAGATCTCCACCACGCGGCCGCGCGGCAATCCGCCGACTCCGAGCGCGAGATCGAGGGAGAAAGAGCCGGTGGAGAGGACGGCGATGTCCTTGGTCGCCGCCGAGTCGCCCATCCGCATGATGGCCGCGTCGCCGAACTCCTTGCGAATCTGCGCGAGGACCGCCTCAAGCCCGGATGCTGTTTTCTTTTCTGCCATGGAAATACTCCTTGTGAAAGGGTTCAGGGTTCAGGGTGCAGATTGTGCCATTAATCCGATGGGGAAACAAGCAGCAAATGATGGTGAGAGGCGCTTTTGCCTATTCTGGCTCTCGACGCCGTTGCGAGGGGTCTGCATTCGTGGCAAAGCCACAAAACAACACCCCCCGCAGCAGAAGCTGCGAGGGGTGTTTGTCGGTTCGATTGCGCCGTCCGGCTTACTGCTGCGGGACGATCCGGGTGCGGAAGAACTTCCCGCTCGACGTGGCGAACGTGATGTTTGTCTCGCCCAGCACATTGAGGTATTTCAGCTCATTCGTGATTCCGGCGGCGGCCGGCCAGTCATTCGTCAGGCTCGCCTTGGAGTCGATCAGGACGTTAAGCGTCAGATCGCTTGCCGAGGCGTAGGCGACGCCGTTCGTGGTGACTTTGACGACGATCGTCGAGTTCGGCGTGCCCACCGTGAGGCTGGTGATCACGTTCGTCACCGCCTCGGTCACATACGGGTTGAGCTTCATCGCCTGTTCGAACGCCGGGTTGTTGGCATCCGAGTCGAACTCATTATTGGGCGTCATGCCAAAGCCGCGAATATAGGCGATGAGGTTCGGGCTCATCCCGTCGAACCGCGCAGGAAGCTCTCCGGCCGCCTTGGGCTGATTCAGCAGCATCTTCAAGACGTTCGTGGTGATGGTGACTTGCCAAGGCGCAGGCGACGTGACCGTTCTGCCATCCGCACCCAACGGTGAGAATATCGTGTCGGTGCCGACGTCCACTCTGTTCGTGAACCACGCGGGGTCGCTGGGCGCTGCGTATACATTTGTCCAGCCAGCGGCATACTGGTTTTCCGTGGAAACGGTGATGTATTGGTTGTGCGATCCGTCAATGTACTCATCGATCACGTAAGAAAAGACCGACCCGGTCCCCCCGAAGGTCGGCACGACCCGCGTCACGACCACGTCATCGATAAAGCCGGTGCCCTGGAAGGAGACGGCCTTCAGACTCGTATCCGTATCACCAGTGATGGCCGAAAGGAACAAATTTCCAGGGGCATTCGCATGCGTGACGAGATTTGAGTTCACCTTCACTTGAGCCTGGGCAAAATAATCGGGGTCGCCGCTGCTGCTCAGTTCGACCGTCAGGCGGTACCAGAACGCGGGATCGATCGGCGCGCCAAGCAGCTCCGTAGTCTCTATCACGGAGTTTGTCAAGACGAATGTGCGATCTTCGCCACTATAAACGAAGAATCCATGCCGGATCACCAAATTGCTCGAACTGTTGGCAAAGATGGCGATCTTGGTATCGGCAGGGGTGATGACGTCTTCCGGATTGCCATCGCCGAGGACGAAGCGAACCATCGCGTCCACATACACAGGGGTGTCGTTGAAAGAATCCGGCGCACCGTTCGTCAACGACAACTGGCCGCCTTCGACGAGTTGCAGCACGTTGGTGGGCGTGACGCTGTTAGTCAGCGGCCGTGATGTTGCCGTATAGTCGTACTCCATCGTGGTGACGACCGACAGGTTATTGTCCTCCGTCGACCAGCTCGGCAAATTGGTTGCCAAGCTCCCATTCTCACGCCCTTCAAACGACTCTACAAGTGGCAGAGCCGCGAGCGCCTGGCTGCCAATCGCCAGCGTCAACGCGGCCACGCCGAACCGGAGCATTCGTTTTGTGATGTTCATGTGTGCCTCCTCATCATGAATGTTAATACCTAAAAAACCCTCCTCTTCGGAGAGTGTTATTACCAAGTGTCAGGATTAGTGTACGCCACTGGGCGTGAGCCGTCAACGAGAAAAAGGTGAAAAATTGCGCCCGCCTCATGAAGAAAAAGAGTATACTGTGTCGGCTTGAAACGGGAGGTCTGGTGTGGAAATCTGTGTGTTGGCGAGCGGCAGTTCGGGAAACTGCGTGTACGTGGAGGCCGGGGGGACTCGGATTCTGGTCGATTTCGGCCTGAGCCTCCG
>JBIJDW010000001.1:0-55746 GCA_044343885.1 Kiritimatiellia bacterium | reverse complement strand
GGAGACGGTCACGATGGCACCCGGGGCGCAGCGCCGTGCCGCGCCGGCCGCGACGTCGACCGGGAGCGGAGCGACAGCCGCAACGGTCGCCCGCGCGTCGGATGCGGGGGGTGGCGCGGCACAGCGCACGTCGGCGGCGAGCGGTGTGGCGGCCGGGGCCGATGCGCGTCAGCCGGAGGCGGCGACGGTTGGTCTGGCGCGTGTCGCGTCGAGCGGGGCAGCACGTGGGGCGGCGCCCGAAGCGTCGCATCCGGAGAGCCTCGGACCGGAGCGGCAGGCGGCCGGTACGACTGCGGTGGTTGCGGAGACGGTCACGCTGGCATCCGGGGCGCAGCGCCATGCCGCACCGGCCGCGACGTCGACCGGGAGCGGAGCGGCAGCCGCAACGGTCGCCCGCGCGTCGGATGCGGGGGGTGGCGCGACGCAGCGAAAGACAGCGGCGGCGGTAAACGTGGCGGCCGCGTCCGAAGCGCACCGGCCCGATGCGGCGCGAAACGTCGGCATCGCCCTGCCCAAGGGGACGGGCCAGCCGCAGCAGCGGCAGAACGGCACGGCTGGCGATCTGGCATTGAAGGGCGGCAGCGGCGGTCCGGGCACGGTCTCGGCGACGCTGGCCCTGGCGCAATACGGCGGCGACTGGGATTGCGCGCGGACCGCGATGATGTTTCTAAGTCATCAGCTTCGTGAGCGCACCGGCATGTCGCTGATGGCCGGAGACCGCGTCGTGCGGCTCGATCAACCCGAGCTGCAACGGCTTCCGTTCGTGTACCTGACCGGCCATAATGATTTTCGTTTCACCGACGCAGAAGTGCGCAACCTGCGTGAGTATTTGCAGAAAAACGGACACCTGTGGGCCGATGACTCGACGCACTACCGCGATGAGACCTTTGATCGGGCCTTCCGGCGTGAAATCGCTCGGGTGCTGCCGGACGCGGTCATCGAGCGGCTTGGCGCTGATTTCGAGGGCTGGCGTACCGGTTATGATCTGACCCGCGGTTACAAGGGCTATGCCATTCCGCCGGGCGACAAGTATCGTGAGGACTACATCGAGGGAATACGGATCAACGGACGTGTCGCTGTGATCTACACGCGTAACGATTATGGTGACGGTCTCAACATCGATCCCCATACCCAGCCGCTGAAAGACTCGCTTACGAGTCTCAGTCCGGCGGAGATGCAGGAAGGGGCGACGCGGATGGGGGTCAACCTCATCTTGTACTTCCTCAGTCAGCACGGCGGGATTGATTTGACGTTTGTGGACAAGGCCTCGGGCGGGATGCGCCGCGCGTCCGATCCGTCCGACGCGCGACCGCCCGATGGCCCGACTCGTCCGATCAGTGGGGCCGCTCAGACGGCGACATGGGTTCGCGAGGAATGGGGCGATGCGGCGGAAGGCGTTGAGGCCGACGGGCGGCTCGTGGTGCGGTTCCAGGTTGGGAGCAAGGAAAAGACGGTGTTTAGCCGGGTGTGCGAGCCTGCGCTGACGCTGCGCGTGGGCGACACGCTGCTGGTTGACGTGGAAAGCCGACTCACGTGCGGCACGCGAGTGGCGCTCGGACTCGACGCGGGCGGACGCTATTTTGAAACGGTGCCATTCTACATCAAACCCGGCCGAAACACCGCGTTTTTCGTCTGCGCCGACAAGACCTTCAAGAGCGCATTGACCGCCTGGGAATACCGCGACACACTCCCCCTGCCCGCCGAGGTTGGCAAGCTCAACGTGTTGATCTACGCGCCCTCTGGCGGCGAGCTGCGATTCGGCAACTTTCGCATAGTGGGCAAGTGATTGGCTTGCAGCAATTCTAATTATGAGGCGATGAGTTATCGGGGTCGGAGTCGGTATCGGAATCGGGGTCGATTTTCCGTTGGTTTTATCGATACCGATACCGATACCGACCCCGACGCCGATGGTCCCATCTCCAAAATGAGAATTGCATGGTGGGCAATTGCTGGGCTGTCGGGGGATTGGCTTGCAGGTCCCAGCCGAGTATGGTACTTTTCTCCACCACAGACGACTGGGGCGGTTAACTCAGTTGGTTAGAGTACCTGGTTTACACCCAGGCTGTCGGGGGTTCGAGTCCCTCACCGCCCACCAACCTTTGAATCTGATTAATGCCAAAAAAGGCCAATAAAAGCGCAATATTCCTTTCATTGCTTCAATCTGCCGCATTGTGGCGAACTGTGACAACACCTTCCAGATTACCTTCCAAACCTTCCAAAATACCTTCCAGATTTTTCTCCACGCGCGCGCGAGGGCGCTCTGCTTACGGGGTAGGGCCGCGCAATCGGAGTCTCTGTCAGCCCCCCCTGCCCATCTTCGTCGGGCCGCTGCCCGTCTTCCGGCTCCGCCCGCTCGTGGAACGCGCCGCCTGTGCCGCGCCTGTGCGCTCGGTGGGCGTGAACCATGCTTGGATTGCTCTTTCCCATCGTTCACCTTTCCCGTGTGTCGTCCCGCCGTCTAAACTTTTCACACGGTCTAATAAGCCGTGTGTGAAAAGTTTGCCGGACGGCATTCATAGCAAACTTTTCAAACGTTTCACGCGCCTTGCAAAGTTTGAAAACTTTCCGGCGTACCGACCATTTTCGAGTTACGACTACAGCCCTTTTTCTCGACCAGTCGCCCGGTGCGGAGTAGGCCGTCAATCCCGGCTCGCGCCTCGCGGTTCGTGACCCCAAGCCCCTGCACGAGGTTCTGAAGCTCGGTGCGAGTAACGGGCGAATCAAGTGCAGTGAGGACGGCGTCGGCGTCAAACTTAACGGACGTTTTCTGCCACGTCGTTTTCGCGAACTCCTTGACCGACCTCTGCCAGCCCTCCACGTCTAGCGGTTCGACGGCGTGGTACGTGAGCGTGTCGGGGTCAAGACGTATGCGTAGCGCTTCCGGCCGTTTGCCGTCGTTGCACTTGGCAGGTATCCAGCACAGGTCGGGTGTCTCGCTCGCGTCAAACGGCGCCACGTTGACAACCGCGCGTGAGCATGAAAACAGCGCCTTGGAATCTTTGCCGAAGTTTGCGGCATCGAATCCACCAGCCTGCGCGATATTTGACGCCCCGGTTCGAGCGTGAGCCAACACCACAACTCCGGCGTCGGGATTCACTTCCCGCGCCAGTTTCCGCAACGTCGCAAGCGTTGACCGCACATCCCTGTCAAACCCGTCGCCCTCGATCACGTCGCCCCAAGGGTCGACCCACAGCACGTCACACGGCCAGCCCCGCAGTGTCTCGCGCCATTTTGCGACGTTGCGCTCGTCACCCAGGTTGATGAATGAATCTTCGGCGGCCTCGAGTGTTGTCATGCGGATGTGTTCACCCAGTTTTCCCAGATCGGCCGTTCGCAGTCCCTTGGACATACACCGCGCGTCAACCTGCCATCGGTGAGCGTCGTTTTCCGATCCGACAAAAAGGTGCCGCAGCGGTTCACCGATTGTCTCGACTCCAAGAAACGGCAACCCTAGGACTTGATTCCTTGCAAGGTTTGTCGCCAGCCGACTTTTGCCTAAACCGCCTTGCCCAAAAATGGTTTGGAGTTGTCCACACGCTAAGAGACGCCCGTAAATCATTCGCTTAGGTGTCAACTCCATCTCGACAATTTCGTCCCACGAGCGAACGGTGAACCCGTTGCCGGCGTTATGGCCCGCCGCCCGCAGAAGACGGCCGGCTTCGTGCTCTTTGAACACAACATCGGCATCGGGTCGGATCCAAAGTTCGGACATTTTGCGGCATAGGTTGCCCTCCCAGATGGCCCGGACGTGCGATCCGATCTCGTGCCCCATACATCCGCCACCGGCCAGCGTTTGCCAGACTTTGCCAGGCAGCCCGCAACCGGCCATTGCGGCCTCTGCGGAAACCGGACGCCCGGCATTCGTTTCGCCACCAACGTATCGGAACACGGCTTGCGCGTCGGTATCGCTAATCACGGCAGGCAACCCGCCCGCCTTGCCGATTGCAAGCATCGTTCCGGCCGGGGCAAGCAGCACGGCACCAGCAAGCGCACGTTCAAAGGGTTTCGAGTCAAACGGTTTTGCTGTCATTGTTCACCGCCGATCCGTGCGGGTTCCGGTGTGCGGCTTTGGGGTGTCATCCTTGGTCGGATCGGGCGCGGCCTCCTGTGCGGGCGCCGGGGGCGGCTCTATGGCCCTTTGCGCCTGTCGGGCGCGTTCCCTCGGCGAGAAGCGACTTTGAACCGGCGCGAGGGGGGCCATCCGGCCCTCTTCGTAATTCGTGACATTGATCATGTATGCTGCCTTCATTCTGACCGCCCTTTTCCCGCCATGAAGTCGGCAATCGCGCTTTGCGGGATGCGCACTCGGCCCCGGCGCGTCTCGACTGTTGCCAACCGCTTTTCCTTTATCAAACGGGTTATGCTCGATCGGCTGAGTCCGATCTGCCTGGCCGTGTCCGCTACGGTCAACAACTTACCACCGATGGGCGAGGTGTTGGCGGGGTTCAGGGCTTGTTCGATGCGAGCCAGCGTCTGCGGGTCGGCAGTCGCAACGGCAACAAGAAGCTGTTCGCGGCTCATTGGGCACCTACCTTTGCGCGCTGGCACGAGGCCGGTTGCGTGGTCTGGACGGCTGCCCCAATGATCTGGCCGCCGCCACCCGCACCAAGCATGTTCAGGAGAATCAACACCACTGATGGATGGTCTTCGGGGTCGAGCCGGTTGAGTGCGCGCCTGACACCCGTGATGGATCGTGCGCGTTGTTTGAAGGAATTCATGCTCGATCTCCTTTCGCAGTCGCTGTAGCTACGAGTTTGATTATCTCCTGCTCGGGAACGCGGAAACGCCCCGCGCGGATCTCGACTGTGGGGAGACGTCCGGCGGCGATCATGCGGCGGACGGTTTGGCGACTTACGCCCAACGACTTCGCCGCCTGTCCGTTGTCGAACATGCGCGTCGAGACGGGTGGCATGGGATTGGGCTCGATCTTCCCGTTGAAGACCGCTTCAACGGCTACGAGTTGGTCAGGGGTGGCCGACAGAAGGCGGCCGATGAGTAACTCTTTCATACCTGGATGTCCTTTCTGGCGGTGGATGCGCCATACTCATACCCAGGTATTTCACCTTTGCTTCACTTATTCAGCACTGACCATCAGCTTCCGTTAATATCTAAAGCTCTGCCAGGCAGACAGATAGCATTTCTACTAAAAAATATTCAGCTTCACTATTGCTTCACTATAACACAGAAACCTATGCGTGAATCACACTGGGTTGGCGAAATCTTTGTATAGTCAAGACTCGTTTGATGTGCCGACAGCCCGACACCTTTATTGACGCTTTTTATATCTTGTTGAAGCTACCTGACATCGGGAAATGCGGGTGGATCGTGCATTTGGTATTGACTGGTACCCTGAAATCCAATTATTGCACCCTTCGGAGTGTATGAAAGTATTTTCCTCGAAGCTATTCTTCCGCCTCATTCTCCTTCTCCCCATCCTCCTCCTGAATGCGGTTCGAACCCAAATTATCAGGGTGACAAGGTCTTCTGATGCTATCTCTGCTCTTCCGCGCGTACTGATTAATACTCTTTTGTTTTCTCCGTGCTTCAGCCCATTCTGTCAACGTCGCCCGGCTAGTTCGTCCAGGATAGCCGGGAGGCGCCTTTATACTTTTGTCTTCCTCCCAATTTCGAATTGTTCTTTCTGTAACGCGACATAGTTTTGCAGCAGTAGCTCCACTGACTTCATTCTGGTTAGGACGTTGTGTGTCTGGAGTCTCAATGCTCTTCCCGAGGATTTCCTTTACGCACGGAATGTCTCCAACTTTCTCGGTGATAAGCTTCGCCTGCTCGGCTTTATGAAGTCGCGAGATGCGATAATCAATCAGCGGACACTCGACATAGTCTTCTTGTGGCAAGGAAAGCAGTGTAGCGGGAGCTCGCTTCGCTTCATCCGGTAGGGCAACCCCCACAGCGCGTTCGTTGATTTTATCGGGAATAAAAGAGCTTGCACAAGGCCAGATTATCTCAAGGATGAACACCTCCTTTTGTCCTTTAGTTGGTATTGAAAGAATCCATAAACGGCAAGCGCGCAGACTGCCGTCTGTAGGCTTGCGTAGTGCAGACGGCATTTTGAAAGGAGGGTTCGCCGGATTGCGCAATGCCATGAATGCTCGGTTCAGCACCTCATTCTCTTGTTCTCGGATTTGATCGGCTTTCAAATAACTATTAACGTTTGCTGACGCCCATTCGGGGATCGAACAATCCTCGTGTTTCAGGATATAACACGTACCACTAAACTCTTTTAAACACATCTCTATGATCGGTACCGGCTTTCCAAAAGTCTCACGATCCCATCTATAGAACCTAAGGGTGGTCATTTTCTTTCCCTTGCCTCGATGCCAAAACAAGTCAGGTCCCTTTAGTTGCGTCGTTGCGATACTCATTATTGTGCCTCCAAGTGCGTGGCCATCGATATGGCTCTGCATATCATCAAACACGGTAGAGTTTCTTGTACCACGTCGCCCACCCTTTGAGCGCTGGTATCGTTGCGACGGCAGGGGCGTTCACGATCCGATCAGACGTGAACCACGAGAACTGGTTACTGTTGCCAAGCAACTGCTGGAATGCCTTCATGGACGCATCCAGCGCGTGATTGTCGGGGTGATGGACAACAGAGAAATGCACGCCTGCATAGGGCGATTGTGGCTCGTCCTGAACCGCCATAGCCAGAAGCATATTGCGCCAAAGCTGGTTCAAGCCGCCCTTGAACGGACAGGTGTCTTGTGCAACTAGCCTTTCCGGCGAAAAGATTTCGGAGTGCCGGTCGGTGATTGGCCAATATGCGTACTTGCAGTGCTCATGGTAGTAGCAAAGAGAATGGTCACTCAGGACGTCTGCGGCCGGGCTGCACCGATGCTGATCGGTTCGGCAGGAACTCTTGGCACCGCCACAAGTTGTGAACTCCTGCTCGGTCAACTTGTGCTCGATCAGCCACAATCTCAGATGGCCTTCCCGGTCCCGATAGGCAATGGCGATATCGGCATCGGTTCCGGCGATGGTCGTGTGGTCTTGCAGCAGGCCCTTCTGCAGGCCTTTGCCCGGCCAGAATTCGACTTGAAAACCTCCATCGAGATGGTCGGTAGCGATTGACTGAAGGTCGGGCTTAATCATCCGCAAGACATCGGATGCGATGGAGGGCTGAAGTAAGAGCGGTACAAAGAGGTTGAGGCACGCCGCCTGCGAACTGGCCATGTGTCCCACGAATTTGTGCAGTTTGAATGGGAACCGGCGTTGGTGCTCCAGCACCCGATCCACAATGGGCCGGTAGACCGGCTCCAGTTTCGCTTTCATTTCGTCAGGCAATAGGATGTCGTAAGGGATAAGCTTGTCTTTGTAGCGGTAGTAGCCGCACTCCTCTGTCCAGTTCGCCCACTTTCGGTCTGTGAGATGGGTATATATGCCCAGTCGGAAACCCTTGAGGTTGCTGGCGAGACGGTACGTGCGTCCTTTGGCTTGGTATTCCTGCATCTCGCTACTCCTTTGCCTTCACACCAAACATGCTCGCCATCTGCGCATTCTCCTCGCTCGGCACCACCCCACTGTAATCGCGTTTGATGTGGATCTCGGCGGCTTCGGCGGCGCGGTCTCCCCACAGCTTTCGGACCTGTTCCACGCCCCCGGCGTGATGCCGGACGGACCTGTGTTTCGGCCCAAGCACCTTGAACAGCGCGTCCAGCCATTGGTGGACGTGCGCGAATGGCTCGCCGAGTTCACGGCTGCAGTCGGCGCAGTGTTGTTCGAAAGATGCCATTGGGTCAGTGAAGCTCGACAAACAGGTGCTTTTGGAGGCCGGCGAAGGTATCGGCGAGGCGGATGACAAAGGGGCGGTACGTGATGAGCACGCCGGTTTCGACGTTTCGCTTTTGCGCGGCGTCGGTGAAGTTGGCGGAGGTCACCAGGGCGCTGCGGCGGTCAACGATCAGGACCTTGGCGTGAAGCGAGGCGCGGGTGGCGGACGCCGGATCGAGCGCGCGGGGGTCGTAGATGCGAACGTCAAGACTGTTCATGGGGATTCCAGTGTTGGATTTGCGAGCCTTTCGGTCAATGATTGAAGCCACTTGTACGCAAAGAGAGACAAACAAGATCAGCCTGCCGCTCAATGTTCAGCAAGATACGCCTATTGCGCTGTCCTGTCAACCGTCGGGGGCATCCAGAGGGAGGGCGCCGATCTTCCTTTCGAGCAGGTTATGGCGCCCGACTGGCAAGGCTGGGCTGGGCTGGGCGTTTTGCTGGGCTGCGGGGTGCCTGGTTGCGTGTGTACCCGCACAGGCAGCCCCGTGGCGCCGTCTGGAGGCAGGTTGCCGCCCAAGGTGCCGGGGCGCACGCAATGCCTCACGCGGGGGCTGTGGAGGGCGGCGGTGGTGTACGGGGAGCGGACGATCCTAGGTCCATCACTCACTCATTCACAATCACCAGCCCGGTTGCGGCCTCCACCGCCTTGATTGGGCTGACGTTCGCCGCAGGCTTCGCCGGCGGGGGAAGGCGGCGGGCCAGATTGGGAACGGCTTGGATCAGCGGCAGGGCGTAGTTGCTCTTCACCGCGAAGGCGACGTTCTGGGGGATTGATCCTGTGTACTCGAAAACCGCTATGGCGTTGAGTTGGGCCACGACCAGACCGATGGCATTGCCGGCTGCGTCCGCCAAGACGCCTCCGGAGTTTCCCACCTGGACCGAGGCCGTAATCTGCATGGTGCGGACATCGTCCTGAAGGCCCGAGAGGGCGCTGATCACGCCGTCCGTGTATTTGGCGGCGCCGCCCTGGATGCCGGGGTTCGGGTATCCAATCGTGAAGACCTTGTCACCCATTTCGGGAATGGACTGGGCCAGGGCCAGGGGGGTGAAGCCCTCGCCTTCCAGTTTGAGCAAGGCCACGTCGTTCCGACGGTCGGCGCGGACGACTTTGGCCGGGTGGGTCTTGTCGCCGATCCGCACCTTGATCTCGCGCCCGCCTTCGATGACATGGGCGCAGGTGAGAAAATAGCCGTCCGTGCTGATGACGAACCCGGAACCGGTTGCTTTCACCGTGTCAGTGGGCGGTGGAGCAGTCGGGGGCATAGCCGCATCCGGGGTCTGCCTCTCACCCGAGCGAAACTTCTCGACCCACCGGGTCGCCGCCTGCTGCGCCGCCGCATATTGCGCCCCGGAGAGACGGGCGCGGATGATTCGGAGATTGCTCTGCATTAGCTCTGTACCTGTACAGCCCAACGCATTGGCAATCAGAAAATGGACACAGGCCTGCGCGTTGTCCTGGACGACTCCAGCTCCTTTCTCATAGCCAAATCCCAGGTTGTTGTGCGCTTCGGCATGGCCCTGATCCGCCGCCTTCTTCCACCAGCGGGCGGCCTCGGCGGAGTTCTTCCCGACGCCGTCGCCTTCGGCGTAACAAACACCGAGGCGATGTTGCGCCTCGGCATTACCTTGGTCAGCGGCCTTCCGGAACCAGCGGGCGGCCTCGGCGAAGTCCTGCTCGTCGCCGAGGCCGATGGCGTAATGGCATCCGAGAGTATACTGCGCGTCGGCATATCCCAGCTCCGCCGCAACCCCGAAGCAGCGGAAGGCCGTGGCTGGGTCCTTCTTGATGCCCTCACCAGCGGCATAGCAAACACCGAGGTTATGATACGCCGCGGCGTTGCCCTGATCCGCCGCCTTCCGGAACCAGCGGAAGGCCTCGGCGGGAGACTTCTCGACGCCGAGGCCGTTGGCATAACAGAGCCCGAGATTATACTGCGATCTGGCATCGCCCTGCTCGGCTGCCCTCCGGTGCCAGCGGACGGCCTCGGCGGCGTTCTTCTCGATGCCTTCGCCTTTGGCGTAACAGCATCCGAGCTTATACTGCGCGTCGGCATAGCCCTGTTCGGCCGCCTTTTTGAACCAGCGGACGGCTTTGGCAGGGTCCTTCTCGACACCCTCACCGACGGCATAACAGCGTCCGAGCCAATACTGCGCCCAGTCATTGCCCTGTTCGGCTTCACCCTTCCACCAGCGGGCGGCCTCGGCACGGTTCTTCTCGACGCCGTCGCCGTCGGCGTAACAAGCACCGGGAATACCCTGCGCCTCGGCCTCTCCCTGTTCCGTCTCCTTCCTGTACCAGCGGAAGACTTCGGAAAGGTTTTTCTCGACGCCGTCGCCGTCGGCGTAGTGGAGTCCAAGCATACCCTGCGCCTCGGCGTGAAGTCCAAGCATACCCTGCGCCTCGGCATGGCCCCTTTCCGCCGCCTTCTTGAACCATCGGACGGCCTCTGCGGGGTTCTTCCCGACACCGTCGCCGGTTACGTAACAGATCCCGAGATTATACTGCGCCTCGGCATTGCCCTGTTCGGATGCCTTCTTGTACCAGCGGGCAGCCTCGGAGGGATCCTTCTCGACGCCGTTACCGGTTGCGTAACAGACACCGAGACTAAACCGCGCCCTGTCATCTCCCTGTTCGGCTGCCTTCTTGTACCAGCGGGCAGCCTCGGCGGGGTTCTTCTCGACGCCGATGCCGTTGGCGTAACGGTTACCGAGATTAACCTGCGCCCTGGCAATGCCCAGTTCCGCCGCCTCCCTGTACCAGCGGGCGGCCTTGACGGGATCCTTCTCGACGCCCTCGCCGGCAGTGTACCAGTGTTCGAGCATTAACTGCGCGTCGGCATTGCCTTGTTCCGCTGCCTTCTTGTACCAGCGGACGGCCTCGGCGGGGTCCTCCTCGACGCCATCGCCTATGTAGTAACGAGAACCGAGGTTCAACTGCGCCAAGGCAAGGCCCTGTTCCGCAGCCTTCTTGACCCAGCGGATGGCCTCGGCGGGGTTCTTCTCGACGCCAGCGCCGGTGTGGTAGCAAACACCGAGATTAACCTGCGCATCGGCATAACCTTGTTCCGCAGCCTTCTTGTACCAGCGGACGGCCTCGGTGAGGCTTTTCTCGACGCCGTTGCCATTGGCGTAACAGCATCCGAGATTATACTGCGCCTCGGCATCGCCCTGATCCGCCGCCTTCTTCCACCAGCGAACGGCCTCGGCGGGTTCCTCTCCGACGCCGTTGCCATTGGCGTAACAGCATCCGAGATTATACTGCGCCTCGGCAGCGCCCTGATCCGCCGCCTTCTTCCACCAGCGAACGGCCTCGGCGGGTTCCTCTCCGACGCCGTTACCATTGGAGTAGCAAACACCGAGGTAAAACTGCGCCATGGCGTCGCCCTGTTCGGCCGCCTTTTTGAACCAGCGGACGGCCTCGGTGGGGTCCTTCTCAATGCCATCGCCGTTGGCGTAACAGCGTCCGAGGTCATACTGCGCCCGTGCGTGGCTTTGTTCGGCGGCCTTGCGGAACCATTGCACCGCTGCCGTGGCGTTGGTTCGTGTGCCTATTCCGTCGAGGTGGCACACGCCGATCAGGAACTGGCCGTCGGCCAAGCCCCCGTTGGCGGCGGATAACCAGACGCTGTACCGTGTTTGAGTGAGGGGGCGGACAAAGTCGGCATCCGTCTTGACGCCGGAACGGGTGAAACTCTCAAGCTCGCGCATTTCCGAGGCGATTGCACGCTTCACGTCGGCAGGCACGCTCTCAACGGCGGGTTGCTTGTCAGCCGCGCGGGATGCCGCTGCGGTGATGGCCAGCGTCATCAGGAAGATGGCGATCAGGCGGCGGTGAGTCGGTTGGGGCATAATACTCCTCTCGGTTGGGCGTGGAATCAAACAGATCCGGCATGCTACTCATTGCCCCACAAGATACGCCCTGTTGTGCCGTACTGTCAACCGACAGATTACGCCATAATGCACCGCAATGGACAAGATACTAAAACCCCGGCTTCAGATTTTCGGCGCAAATGTTCGGCGGTTGCGAACCGCACGCAGCATGACGCAAGAAAGACTGGCCGAATTGACCGACCTGAATATCCGCACCGTCCAGAAGATCGAAGCCGGCCAAACGAACATCCTCATCACCACGACCGCCCGGATTCAGAAAGCTTTGGCCTGTGACTGGAGCCTGCTGATGGCAGATTGAGGCCGTTCCTCACGAAAAGTCACTCCGCTTTGAGTGATCAATGGGGGCGATGATACGGGATCGGATTTTCATGGGCTTTTTGTGCTCGTCTCTCCGGTGGATTTCCAGTGTTTTCGGCCAGTTTGGCGTCAGACGACGTACCAGATTTCACCCCGCTTGATCAAAATCCCCTCGATCATGGCATTTTCCGCTGCTATGCTCTCTTATGCTCTCTCTTGATGCGTTGCGGTGTAAAACTTGTTGCCTAGTGAAAAATGATTAGCAAAAGGTTAGCACGTGTTTCCGAATTTGTCAGCGAATCCGAGCCGTAACAACTTACCGCGTATTGACTTAGGAGATGTTGCCGCGTGGCCTAATGCAAAGCACATGGAATGCTTATTCCGGCGAGGGTGCGGATGGGCGTTAAGGTCTTGTGTTGGTTGGGTTTATCCGGGTGTGCGTGGGAATCGGGCTTGGTGGGGTCTGGCGGGCGTGGTGCGTCGTGGTGCGGCGTTATGCGTTGACGCTCTAGGAGGTAGTTTTCTGCGAGTTGGCGGGTGTTTTGGGATGGGGTGTGAAAAAACCACCCACAATCCACCCCGGTTTCACCCACATTCCAACCCCGAACCAACCCACAATCCACCCCCGAACCAACCCCTCTGGTTTTGTGAGATGCATCCGAAGCGATCATTGAGACATTTTTGTATCAAGCTGTTGGAGGTGTGTTGGGGCCGGTCTGGCCGGGGCGCGGCGGTGGCGGCGGTGCGGGGGACGACGAAGGGAGGTCTGGACTGGGCACGGGTATGGAGTGGCGGGTGGATTCGTCGACGGCGGGGTCTCCGGGTCCTCCCGGATCATCGACGCCCCGAATGGGAGGAGTTTGTCCTGACAACCGGGGACAGGCAAATAATAGCACTTTGCCGATGCCATTGCGCGTTATCTCGTGCCCACACTGCCACTTCCGTTTGAAGGACTCGATGCAAACGGCCTCCTGAACACGCTCAAGGACCGTTTTGCGCGCGATGCCGTGGAAGACGCCGCTCAGAAGGGGAATCCGGATGTCTCAACCCCCTGCGAGTTTTTGCTCACCGCCCGCCGCCGGGTCCGCCACTGGGTGGACGGACTGTGCATCGGATCCGAACTCTTTGTCCGGGAGGCAGTTCGCCGCGCCCGGCCATCCAGTACGAAGCCGACTCACTGGCTCGCCAAGGCCGCGCCGACGTCCGACGCCCCCGACGGCGTCTGCTGCTGGCGTCATCTGCGCCTCGCCCTCGAATGAGCGGCATTCCTGACATTATTTAAACTTTCTGCCAGCAGATCGGCTAACGCAACACCCGTTGCAGCGATCCCGCTGTGCCCGTTAATCCGGTTCGATGCGACATAACAGGCGTTCGGCTCGCACCAAACGGTCAACAGTCGACTGATCGCGCCTGAAACATACACTTCTACGCAATCGTCCCCAAGAAGCCGCGTAATTCATCCATACATCTACTGATCCCCGCTGCATCCTGACGCTGTTTCCCTGTCCCCTTCACCTCATCTCACTTGCAGTACGTCTTGATAGTTCGTCCTTGAGTTGCTGCCGGAGCTCTTCTTCGGTGTCAAATATGCGGGTTCTCAACCCGCAAAGATCGCCAATCATTGTGGCACCAGATGACGTAAAAGCGAGAATCTCGCGATCCAAACCAGCAGCGACACCGAGCCGGAAGTGAACCGATGGACTACCGCCACCCGTCAGTATGACAACAACTAGTGCTGCATCTTCGATGGCACGCCGCGTTCTTTCCAAGATCGTGTCTTCTGGAAGCATGCTCTCAATGAGAGCTGGCGACAGACCACTCTCTCGAAGACACGGCTCAATGACATCCTGGTAGAGGTTCATTGACGCCGGATCATATCGAAGTATGACAACCGCTGTGTTGCCGCGGGCATCCGAGGCCTTCGCGGCGCCGACTTCTCGATCTGCCGGGCCAGCAGTAGCGGCAGTCTTCTCGGACGCATCCTTCATCCAGCAATAGTCAATGCTAACATCCACTACCGAGTAGCAGAGCCCCACGTCACGCAGGAACCGACGCCCGTCCAGAAGTCGCGCATTCACCACCTCGATTTCGCGTTGCAGCAACGCCATATCTCCGGCGTTTCGAGGTGTAGCCTGCACTTCAATGAACCAAGTGGCAGGCTCGATCCTCACGTTGTCGACGCATTGCCTAAGATTCCATTTCGTGTCGATATCCGGGCCGGGTTTCACAATGCTGCGGCTTATCTGCGACGCCCGAGTGAATGTCATGTCGAGGTCGTCAGCAAGGCGAAGGATTGCCGCCAGGGGACGCAACCTTATTGCGCCGTACGGCGCAATGCCCTTAGATTCAGGAAGTCGGGCGATGTCGGTGGGGCCATGACCCTCGATCACGTACCCGACAGCCAGCGCCTCTGGCTCTTCGAGGTGGAGAATCTTGGCATGTTCCATCAGGACCTCGCGGCCCACCGTGCTGTGATGCTGTTTGTCCTTGCCTGCGGTTTGCGTCTTACCGATATCATGAAGGTATACCGCCACAAGCAACACGAACAACTCGATGGCATTATACTTGGACACGTGTTCGGCCGGAATCAGACTTGCAAGAATTCGCTGCACAGACTCCAAGTGCGCTCCAGACGCCTGGGTGTCTTTGGCATTCTGCTGCCGCGAAGCAATCTCTTTGAGAACGGTCTCCCGTATGGCCTGAAAGCGTTGGAACAGCTTTTGTTCCTTGCGCCGCAAGCCCATCTCGATTGCGTCTGATGATCCTGGATCAGATCGTTCCTCCAGGTCGCCTATGTCGTTCTTCATGTCGCCTTCCTTACGGCGGCAATCAGCCCGTTTGCCAGCCCCTTTGCCTCATCGATTGCGGACTTGCTCGCCCGCACATCGCCCTCGTCCCTTGCTATCACACGCACCGGGCTGCCCCTAACTTCCTTCATGCCACAGATCTTGGTATATCGTCTCAATGCGCGACACGCGGCATTGAGACTGGCCATTTCGGATTGCCCGACAACGACCAAAGCGCACGCCATGCCCTTCTTGGTGATTCTGTTCAACACCATGTTGGACCGATCCATAAAACGCTTTATCTGTGCGCTTGGCATGTCAAAATAACTGGGAGAGCCAAGAATTATAGCGTCAGCGGCGAGCAAGAGCGGGACGACTCTCCGTTGCATATCGTCCTCAATAGAGCAATCTCCGCTGCATTCGGTCTCCTCACATACGAGGCATCCATTGCAGTCTGCGATTGCGAGATCCCCAAGGTTGAGAATGTCGACCGAATGCCCTTGGCTCCTCAATTCGCTTGCCACAACTGCCAACAGTTGCGACGTGTTTCCGTTTGCCCTGGGACTACCGCATAGAGCCAGCACTTTCATCGGCCACTCCTTGATTGAAGGTTCTCAAGCGAACATCCGCCGCATCCGGTGCATCCACGCTGCATTCGTGGTCCGAGTTGAGACTGAGTCAGTAGATCTGCGACAGCAGCATGTATCTCAGTCACTTCCTCGGGCCTAGTCCTCGGTGCATTGGCCATCTTGCAGTCATCGAACGGCTTGAATGGAATGATTGTCGGAATCGCTCCTCGACTTATCACCTCTCGCGCCCCTTCGACGACAGCACTGGGGGACTGCAAGCCAGCGATCAGCACAGACGCGACTTGCCCCCGGCCAAACAAGCTCGTGCCGTGCTCAATGGCTTTGAGGTAGCTCTCAAGCGGTATCCGCGCTTTACCCGGACAGTAGACGGACCGTAACGGCTGATTCCAAAGTTCAATGTTCAGTATTACCGATGTGACTCCCGAAGCCTTCAACTCGTCAAGAAAGTCCGTACTCTCAGGTGGGACCAGTTCCACAGATATTGCCATTTGCGTTTCTCGCGTGATCTGACGCGCGATCTCAGCAAAATACGAAGCACTTCGGTCCGGCGTGTGCGAAGTACCGCCACTCAGCGCAAGTTCATAGTCGGGATTGTGTTGCCGAGCGATGACAGCGGCCTGCGCTACCGTTGTCGGAGGGATTGGTCTTGAGTTCTGGAGCCTTCCCAGGCTGCAGAAGGCACATCCCTCGTTTGACCGAAAATAGCAGCAGATCGGGTTGGGCATGCCAGAGATGACATTTCGGCTGTGCGGTCGCAGTATATCCCCGAGCTTAAAGCCATCGACAACTGTGCCGCACCAAGAAGGAGTTGGCAGAACATCGCACGGAGCAACGATGATGCCTTCCTTGGAGAGTTCGTAGTGTTCGTTGCGGCGTTTCAGGACATAGGGCGACTGTTCGCAGAACGACTCGGCGACACAGGTATTCACCAGATGCGTGCCAATCATGAAGTGGGCCGCATGCACGAAACCGGCTTCGTGGACATACGAGTTGAAACGCAACAGGTCTTCTTTGAGATCAGGCGCGATGCGGATGCCATAGCAGAGCAGTTCCGCCTTGAGCATCGGGCCATCAACGGCAGGATCATTGAGTTGGCCGTAACGCGGAACGTTGTCCTGAAAGAGGCTGAATTCCTCAACTTCATTCATTATCGGCCTGACCACTGCGACGTAGTCACCAACCTTGTCGGAAGCGATGCGAACCATGTCGGCCGTGCGCCTGATGAGAGCGCTATTCTCCTTCGATTGCTGTTGGAGCAGGTTAACGTAGCTCGTCGCACACGAACACCCTGCCAGATCACGGGCTACGACCAGATACGCATCGACGTCGCGGGTCTGACGAAGATGCACGACCGCCCGGTAGATGGCATCGGTGCACCGCGAACACGTAACGTGCTTGCGGCTGGCAAAGATGTTGTACCGAGGTGGAGGTGGACCCCCTACAGGGTCGGCAATCAACCAAGAGTCTATGTTGCCTCGACGGTTGTCGGGCGTTGTCTGCAGGAGGTTGTTGACCACTTCCAGAACGGTTCTCGGTTCCGGGAGTGTGTGTGCGCCGTAAAGAAACAGGAGTTCTTGGATGGTGTAGGACTGGACATTGTGGAACATCAAAACCGGCGCAATCTGATGAGTGTGCAGGAATGCCAGCGTCTTCACGGAGTCCGCCAGAATCTCGGCATCGTTCAGTGGGTTTATCCCGGCGAACGCAAACGCACCCACGCCTAGCCCCACTGACTTAGCCAGTTCGGCAGCACTCAGGAACACGGCTTCCTCCAGGAACTTGTTGTAGAGGACATTCCTGACAAATGCGTCGCTGCTCTCAAATCCGAACAGTATTCTTCCGTTAAGCCGTTTGAGGAGATCGATTGTCTGTGCGAACCCCTCCTGATTCTCTGAGGCGGCAAGGAAGTGTTCCGCGTGCGTCTCGACGTGCAGTGCAATCGGGATGCCTGTCTCAATAGAATGCTTGGCGAGAATTGACAGGATGTGAGTCCGCACATGAAGCGGGAACTCGATTTCATCAAAGAAGGACCCCGTAGGTGTCAGAACGAATGCGACTGGGATGCTATCTGTCTTATCGCCGGCCCAGGCCACCGGGCCCCATTGGTTACGTGTGACAAGCGCGTCGAAGTTCCGCAGGATATAGTTGACCTGCTCCACAAGTGATTCGTAGACGTCCTGTCGAGGCAAGGAGACTTGTGGCATTCGTGAGTAGAAGCATGGCGTACAGCAGCCTTGCTTAGATTTCTGGCATGGTAGACCCCGCAAAATGAACTCGGGCCATGGGCCGATGGAGTCGCCAATGGGACCTCCGAATGGCGTTGTATAGACTTCTGCGCGTTGAGGGCATGCGCTGTAGTATGCGTCACGGAGCCGTCTGGTTATTGATCGCAGGGACGACTTGATCGTGTGGTTGTCCTTGTGGGCATACGGGGGGAAGTGGATCGACTGCGAAGCATCACGGGCGATGTTGTTCATAGGTTCCGTTCCCCATTTGGCAGCCGACACTGTGGTGAATCAATCCGTCAGGCCATGCCCGATGATTGTCTCTGTCCGGCGGTCTAGGACCATGTGCATGGTGGTCAGCGAGACCTGAAACACAAGACCGGTTGTTGGAATTGAAAGAACTCGTCTTCATCGCAGCCCCCGTGCCATCATTGTGAGGCTTGCTCCTTCTTCAGGGGTTCGGCCCCAAGTTCTTCGATTCGGCGCATTGCTAGTGGCGACGGCTTGCCACGCCCGTTCTCCCATCGGTTGATGGTGGACCATGTCACGCCAACCTTGGCTGCGAACTGCTCCTGCGTCAGGCCGAGTTTGGCCCTCATTTTTTTAACCATCTCCGCCACGTTGCTCTCCGTGTTCTTGGTCATCGCATCACGCCCGGCGTGCGCTCGGAGCCGCATCACCTCGGGACGCTCCTGTGTATTGCATGTGATAGGGCGCTTTATAGTGCATACAGGCTGCGATGTCAATCCCCAGACAAGTCCTCGATGTGGATGGGAGCCGGGATGACCAGCGTCGCGGCGGAGCCCCTCATGCTCCCCCGCCGGGCGCAGGCGACGATGTAGGCGGAATCGGCCAGCACTCAGAGCGACACCGAGTACAGGCCGGGGCCGACCGCCGCAACCGTAAGGTCAGGAACGCCCGACGTGTCCATCGGCTCCGAGGTGGCTTATCTTCCCTACAACATTGCAGATCGCGTTGATCAGGTCCGCGAAGGGCATCTCATAGTCCCTGTTCTTCTGTAGGTTCAGGCGTTCGGCTCTCACCAGCGCCGTCTTCTCCGGGAAATCCTTAACGAGTTCTTCCTCGGCTTCTGCGAGATGTCCCATGGCGAACCAGTAGTGCTCCGGGTATCCCTTGGCCTTCTCCAACAGCAACACCCGCGTCTGTGCAATGTGTTTGCAGGCGCATTCCGTGGATGACTCCCGCATTACCGGTTCCCCTTTTGAAGCGTTCATACTGGCGCCTCAAGTGAGATTTGTTTCCGCCGCAACACCCCATGGCTCTTCCTAACTGCCCGAGTCTCGCTCTGCCTCCAGCATTCCCTTCAGGAAGCCCATGTCTCTGGAACTGACGTCCATCCGTTCGACGCCAGATAAGGGACGGGCCTTCCGTCCTTCTCTCTTCGGTGACGGGATTGCCATAGGTGCCAGCCATCTTCTCCAGCAACTTCCGCAGCGAATCTTGGAACGGCTTGCGATCCTTCTCCGTCGTTTCGTTCTTGTACAGCCCCGACCGCTGCACCGTGCCGGAGAGCGTCAGGGTGAAAAACTCCCGCAGGAGGAAGGATTTTATGGCGGGAGCGGCAGGAGTTAAGAGGCGTATGGTGGGCATATCGGGTTTCTATTGGTTAGAGATCCAACTCACAGGGAAAGAGCATGGGGATGTCTGGGCGGAGGGCGAGAAGGTCGAAGAGGATGTCATATTCGGCCACGGTGGTTGCGTTATGGGAACGCCAGATGGCTGCGTTGTCGCCGGCCGACAACTTGATCCGATTGCCGACAAGGAGGGCGATCTGATGATCCTTGGTGGCTGAAGCAAGGGCGGTGCTGATGCCGGAAGATGCGTCCTTAATCGCGATCTGCCGCTGGTTCTGAGTAGGCTGGAGTTTCAGATAATCGATTACCCTCTGTGTGACGGTGATAGAGATGGTGTTCATTTTGATGACTCCAGTTCTGACATGACTCTACCTACGCGACTGCCAGCAACGTCTCTCGTGAAGATGGTTTTTTGCTTCATCGAAGTATGCCTCACTCGCTGTTTTCTATTACTCGACCAGCGCCTTGAGAAGGGCGTCGCGGGCGTCGGCGTAGAACTGGATGTCGATCTGAGTGGCTAGTTCGTCCGGGAGATCGAGCAATTGCTTGCGGGCAGAAACCGGCATTAGCAGGGCGGTGGCGCCTTTTTCGTTGGCCAGTTCAGCCACGGAGACGGCGTTGTATATGGGATCCACAGAGCCGCCAAGGTTCAAGCCGCCGACGACCACCAGACCGGCTTTGAGGCTTTTCTGCAGTAGGGCGCCGCAGAGTGACAGGAGGACGCCGACGCCCAACGAGGAGCCGCTGCGTGCTGCGTCGAAGGCCCGCAGTTGAATGGTGAATTCGTGCTCGCGTGGATCCCGCTCGCCGACCAGGGCTTTGGCGCGGCCGTAGAGATTCTGCTCGGCGCAACGGACGCTCTCCCGGAGGGGTCCGGGCGCCGGCTGGTTCAGAATCCGGATGCCAGACCCCGGCCCTTCCGCCGTTTCGATACGGTACAGGGCCGGATTCTCGTCCATCCCGCCGGGCGAAATGGTCCACACCTGGCCCGGCGGCAAGGGATCGGCGCCGATGCTGTCCTCTTTTTGAAGTTCGGGCGTGGAAACGAAACGCTCAACCCCGTCCAAGCCCATTTGGTAACTGAAATGGGTGTTGCGGTATTCGGCAGCGCCAATGCGTTTCTGCTGTTCTTTAACTCGTCGGCGTGACTCCAGTGCCAGTCGGAGCGCCCACTCCATGGCGTCGTCGGGAATGGGCGTCGCCGGGTTCGGATAAAGTAGCTTGATCAATCCGCTGGCGGTTTTCTGCACAGCGTTGACGTCACGGCCGCTCAAGGCACCGCCGAATTGTACCCGCCCTTGAAGCTGGTTCACGCGGCTCTGGCGCCTGAGCTGGTTGAAACATTCGGACAGGAAGTCGCTCACAAGGCCGAAATGGTCGGTCAGCACCTCTCGGCTGATCTTGGGGATATCCCATCCCGGTAGGTAAGCGTGCAGCCGATCCATGAACGCCGTGTCGTTGCGCATTTCGGGAGGCAAGGGTCCGAGAAGGTGACCGATACGCTGCTGGTGCTGGACGTCTACATCAAAGTTGCCGACCATCACGACGCTGCCATCCGCCCGGATGCTCTCCTTGCCGCGGCTGAATTCGCCAGATTCCATGTAGCCCTTCATGATGTTCACGCCGTCCTTCTGGTCAAAAGAGACGCCGGAAACTTCGTCGAAGCAGACTACATCGTATTGGCACACGAGTCCGCGCTGACCATTGGCGTTGTTGACGAACATTTTGGCCACGGTTGTTTTGCCGCCGGATACCAAATGTGCGTAGGGTGAGACCTGCTGGTAGAGGTGGCTCTTGCCGGTCCCTCGGGGACCGAGTTCGACCAGATTGTAATTGCGCTCGACAAACGGCACCATACGAAGAAGCATCACGTCGCAGGCCCGCTCGCTCAGCTTTTCAGGCTCCAGCCCCGTGCTGCGAAGCAGAAACCGCTTCCATTCGGCAAGGCTGAACATCTCCCTGCCACGGCACAGCGTGTCCAACACGTCACGCTTGGATATCTGAATCTCCCGAAGGGAGGATACGCCGAACGGACGCCCCTTGCTCTCCTGTGCGATGGTGGGATCATAGGCCAACTCGATCTCGGCATAAAAGCCACCCGTCAGCATTCGCTCATTTGCCCTGACCGTCTCGGGTGTGATGCGAACGTTGTTCAGTTGAAGGCTTGGCAGCGTAGCCACAAAGGAGTCAGAAGCGGCGTCCAGCCGCGCGGTGATGAGGTCAATGATCCGCACTTGCCCGAGTTCTTTCGCTCGCGCCTTGAACAGTTCTTGCTCTCCGGCGCGCACGGTCTTCTCACCCAATTGGCGTTCTACGATCTTGAGCCCCTCCTGTATTTCCTCTTGCTCCACCGAGGAACAGTACCGCCCAAGAACAAACTCTGCGACGTAGGTCGGCACCGGGTATTGTCCCTTGAATCGGCGAACAAGATCTTTACGGACCACGACACCCTCGAAGGCGTCAGTGGCGATACGGTCCAAGGCGTCGAGTTCGATTTTCATCCGTTTTCTCCAATAACCGTGGGGATTGTGTGTATCGGGGTTCCGTCAGGGGACAGCAGCACGATAACGGCGGCATTACCGGCTTCCCGGTCATCGCCGACAATGAGCGAAACCGTTCCGTCCGTTCCGATCTCGCGCGGCTGTCCTCCCTCCACTTTGGAAGACCGGGCATCTGCGGGACGGCTGCGGATATCGGCCTGCAGGCCGGGCAGGGTATTCTGGACGCTCAGGCGGCAGCGCTGGTTAACCCATTTGATCCCGCTGATCTTGCTTTGGCTGTTAGCCGTCATGCCGGCGCGCACGGTCAGGCGGGGAATGACCATCTCCTGGAGCGACAACCCGCCATGGGCGTATTCCACCCCGGCGCGGAAGCAGCCCACACCGGGTGGCGTGGCGACTGTGACAGAGGGGTTCCAATACCAGGGAAGGGTGGGCAGATCGGTGGCTCCGGCCGCCTTGATCGCCGCGCAACGGCCCCAACGGTTTTCGACTACGTAATGCGACAGTTCCACCTTTGGCAAGCCGCCGGGCACGAGCAGCCACCCGTGATCGGTCACCACGACGATCTCCCGCCAGCCGGCATCGAGCAGTTCCCGGATGCGGGTGGCAATATTTCGGACTTCCTGATCCAGCGTCTTCGCCGCCTTCACACCCTCATTGTGCCCGCGGCTATCCAGCGTGCCGGTTTCAGCCCACGCGCGCCCTGCCGGGTCACCGCAGAGGCGTCCTTGGAGGCATTGAATGGCCTGCGCCTTCAGAAAGGCATGGAACCGGTCCGCATTCCATCGATGCCCGTTTTCGCTGCCGCATGGTGCAAACTCCTCTTCCGGCCCGCCGCCGGTCAGAACGGTCGCCATCGGCGAGACAGCCGCTTTTCCAGTTGCCGTCACCGAAGGGAAAGCAGCCCAGTCCCATTGCAGTTCGGAGGGGGATCCCATCGTGTGCAGAAGACGGCTCAATCTTTGCGCAAGATCAAACCGCAGGCCGTCCACAAAAAGAATCACCCGGCCATCTGCAGGCGTCGCCGGTTCCAGCCGCGGCTGGATACAGGTGGGCGCCTGTGCAGCGAACCGCTGTAAATTCCGCGCGGACTGGTCAATCCAAGGCAGATAGAGCGCCCGCACTGCGGTGGCGATCGCATCGTCCGTACCCGGTGCTGTTCCACCCGCCAGTGCTGCTATGGCCGCCGCATCAGCCTCCCATCCGATTTGCGCGAACTGTTCCGCGATTCCGGTGGCATCCGCCGCTGCGAGCGCCTTCCGTGTCAACGTCGCCAGAAGGCTCAGGTGTTCTAGCGCCACCGCCAACGGCGCCCGACCCAGTTCGCGCCAGACCCAGCCGCGCCGGCAGCCGTGCTTTTTCTCCAACTCCAGGACAGCGGAGGCAGCCTGTTCGGAATGGCTGTCTTTCAGCGCCAGGAGCACTTTAGCAACGTCCGACTCGTCCTGGGTGTTAAAACAGGGCCAAACCTCGCGATCAAGCCCCAGCATACCGTCCGTGGTCGGCGAGGCCCGTTCGAGCAAAACGGCCACAGCGGGATAGCGGTTCGGTGCTTCGGTAAAGCGCTTCCAGACCTTGCCCCACTCACCGGAACGGTTTCCCATTAGCTCCGCTGCCCGCAGTTCGCCGTCTGTCTCGGGGTGTAGATGGAAATCGGCCGCGCATTGCGCGCAGAAAGCCTGCCACTCCGAATCGGGCTTGCGCTTCCGCGCCTCTGCAGGATCGTTCATCCAGCGAAGAATCTCGGCAGGAAGGTCAGGTGACAGCAGCGCATTCAAGAAGGGAGCGTCAAGGCGGGATCCGGCCAGACTGGCGATACGCTCGTTCAGCAGCACGGCCAGTGACCGGTCCAACGCCACGGACGTATCGGCTGTGTCCGCCACATCCAGCCCCAAGCCGCCGTAGGTCGAGGTGAGAAAGGCGAAGGGGGTCCAGTCCCGGCCGTTCGGATGCGACCACACGGCCCCGCGAAACTGCAGTTCAATCAGAGGATCCAACTCAACGGGACTCTCCTCGACGGCACGCAGGGCTTGCCGGCTGACGCCGGGGAGATAGAATATCGGTGCCTGCCCCGAAGCAGGATGCTCGGGCACGGTTCTTGCCTCGACACATCGGAGCCAGATTGCCGGTCCGGTTTTGTCTGTCGGTGCAAAATCGCCCAGCACATAAAGCTCCGGGATCAGTGTCTTCAATTCCGCCAACACGCCAGCCCAGCGCCGGTCACCATCGGGCCACAGAATCGCGGCCGGTGGCGTCTGGTCGCCCGTCGTATAGGCCTCTGCAACCGCCCGCACGCGCTGCGCGAGCCGTTCGCCGATGGTTGTCGCGTCCTCATCCTGCACGGAACCCACCCAGTTCGAGCCAGCCGTGTAGGGCTTGGCTTCGATTACTGCTGTCCTCTTTATTCTTTGCTTTGCCATGGTTTATCCGTCACGCATCATTTCTCGTTTTGGAAACCTTACCAAATATCACGGGCTTTGTCGCTAAGACAACTTAAACTGATAGGTCGGCAGACATCCGGGCACGCTTTTGCCGATCGTGCAGACCAGCGGCCCCAGGAAATGCACATGGTGCGTCGAATCATCCACCAACGCCATCACATCGTCGTTCAGCCGTTGCCAATTGGCTTTGTGCCAGGAGTACGAGCGCTGAAACAGTGGCACGATGTAATGCCCTGGCGCATGCAGAATCTCGCTCACTGTTCGTGCTTTTGCGTCCATGTGGTTGCTCCTGGCGATGATGATTGTAAGCTCGAGGGAGTCGTTTCCGACCGTGGCATTCCAGGGCAGATGCGCTGGACCAAGTAGCGCAGGCATTCCACATACACATCAAACTCCCGCACGGCACCCCTGACGTCGTCTACGACCTGGGCGAAACCTCGTTGCTGCACGACGAGGAACTCCGGATCCCAAAGTGCGCGCAGCAGATCCACCGGAACAGCCTTGGCTCCAAACACGGCCGGCAGGTCCTTGCGACACCGTTGAACGAACCGAGTCCCCATTCTGCCGCCGCACAACCTGTGAATGTCATAGAAATCCCGTGCACGATTCTTGTTCGAACGGAACTGGTACTCGGGGTGCTGCTGGCATATTGCCCTCAGTTTCTCCAAGACAAGCAGTTCTCTTGTGTATCCGTGTACCACCACGCCACGAATGCGTCTCTTCCTTTCAGTACCGCAATACTCGTGCTCGCTAACCTCGATTTCGATCACCGGCGAGTTGGACCCCTCGGGTACCAACGCGCGCCGCCGTTGCGCCTCCAGCGGCTGGGTTGTGAATTCGCGGGCCAGCAGCTTGAACTGGCAAAGCCAGCCTTTCCACCACCTCGGCATCCGTGGTTTCCTGCACTTGGGCCGGGGAGTTACCCGGAAGTCCATCACGCAATAATCACGAGGGGCGAATGCGCGGGAGAGGGTCGTTTCCATTCTGGCGAAGAACGGCTCCGATGATCGGATGGAGCCGCGAACGGAGAAGTCTGCGTCAATCGAGAGACGAGTCCGGTCGTGTTCAAGCATGCGGAGGGCGCTGCCCCCTTTCAACACCATATGGCGCGAAAGGATGCGATCCTTGAAAACAGCCAGAATGCTCTCGTCAATCACGTCTTCGATTCTCATACGACCCCCTTGGGGTAGTAGATACACCATGTGGAGTCGAAGGCCCACGATGTCTTGGCGTTGTGATCCAGATAGAACTTGTTGACCGGCCGTGAGCGCCGAGCAAAAGCATCGGCGATATTGGCCGCGCCTATCCTCTCAAACAGAAACCCCAGCGCTTGCCAGTATGGATACGCAAAAGCGCATGCGTCGTAAATGCCGAGCAATCGCTTCACGTCTGCCTCGGGCGCGCCTATCCGGAGCATCTCGACGACGGCAGCGAGACCGCCATTGTACTGGGGGTGAACAACGGCGTCTATCATCGCTCTCTCCAAACTGGTGACACGGGCACCCATGGGGCAGGTGCGATTATTTTCGCCCACGCTCTCGACGCCAATGCAACCGTGGCTCACGCGCTCGGTGATCGTGATCTCGCTGTCCCGGAACCGATAGTTGTGCTTGCTCACGCGGTGAGGCTGAATGAACGCATCGAATATCGCATCGTCCGAGAGCCTGGATCGCTTTTCCTGCGCCTGATCCTTCGCCCTGTTCTCTTCCACGGCCGTATACACACGTGCTGGGACTTGATTGGTCAGCCCGTGATGGTACAGGGAGGTAAGATTGCAAAAGTACCCCTGAGGACGCAGAGCTTGTGCCACATGGTAGGTGTTCCACTTGGCCGGATCGACGGACGCATAGAGGGTTACGGCATGCCCGACATCCGAATTCAGTTCCATATCCATCAAGAGGCCATCACTGCGTAAGGCGGTCTCAAAGGAGGCCAGAAGCCTGTACGGCGTCTTGGGCATATACGCAAGCAGCAGGGGCTTCAACTCGCGATATCGCCGTGGAAGACACAACAGGTTCGCGAGTTCGTACTTGTTAGGGGTTGTCAGTCTGGTCATGAGAACCTCAACGGATCAACGATATGATAAAACGTGTAAACACGTTTTATCATACTGCACTGGCACCATGCAACTCCAAACTCAACAATTCTTGGGCAATCATCATTGCCGAACGAGGCGCAGGCACGCGACGTGTAAGGTATGATATACCGTGTACACACGGTATATCATTGTACACGTCCATATGCAAGCCCTTTTTTCGACTATTTTTTCCGCTCTCGATGTTGCACTCCGTATTCAATTGATTCTCCTTACATGCGAAACATGTCACTACTCACCGGATCGGGAAAGCTGAATCGGGATCTGCGAACGAAGACTCACATTCCAGCATCTCGGGCAATACCCGGCAATGCGGTAAACTCTCTGGATTCGGCACAAGCAATCGACGTTGGAGTTTCTCAACAGTCTTCAACGTCACGCGATGGATGCCAATAGGAATACCCGAGCAGTCTAGAACGCGATTTGCCAAGACCAAAATGGAGGCCCGGCATGGCGGATGGCCCCAGTCCCAGAAGTCACCTGTGGGTAGGAACTGACGGGCGTCCGAGTCAGGAAAAACAGGAAGCGGACGGGCGAAAGCGATAGCCATCGGACTGGGTTTGTGTGCCGTGGCGAGTTTTCGTTCGGCGGTGAATACATACATTTGGGTCTCTTCAGTCAACCAGCCCTGGCTCTGTAGCCACAACACGAACTTGTCGGGCCATTTGTAGCCACTCCGAATAGTCCCGTAAACCTCGTCCGTTCCTCCTTCCAGCCATGCTCGCTGTACCCCAAAACTCTCCGCAGCCCAGGCGAGAAAATCAGGGGTCAGCGTTTCAGCAATAGCCGCGTCATCTTTGAACTGCGCCAGCCGGCCAGCCAACTCGCGCGGCAGAAGCCCTGACACCTGTGCCAGCGTGAGTCCGTGAGACTTGGCTAGAAGTTTAAACCGGTCGACCGCCGGCTGCACATGTCCGGCTTGGCTTTTGCGGCGGCGTAGGTCATCGAGTCGGCCAAGTAGACCGAGCAGTAACTCAACAACAGTCTTGATTCCATCCATGGCGCCTACCATAAAGCCTTATCTCTCTTCTGATGTTTGCTTAGCCCTTCAGACATTAATCGCCTCCGCGTCATAAATCTCGTCCTCCGGGAAGAAGCCTTTGCGGAGAACGGCCGCCCGCGCTTCCGCAATATCAGACGCGAACAAAACGACGGCTAGATCTTTTGTGGCCCTCGAACAGCACACATAGAACAAGCGTCTCGTTCGATCCACGACAGAATCGTCTCCGTTCGCGACGTTCTCACGATCAGTGCCTGACAGAGGCGTATAGCCGAAGTACTTCCCATAGGAGTACAGGTTATAGGCGCTTTCTTCGTCGTCCAGCACCACGAGGACTCGATCAAATTCTGCGCCCTTGACTCCGTGCTGGGTCGTAAATGGCGAGTTTCCCTCGATATAGTCGCGATAGCCCAGCAGTTCAGCAGGGTGGCAGGCCAGAAAAGCCTCAACTGCCGCGCGCTCCTCGTCTTCGGCATCTGGTGTATCGCCCGCGTCCTCTAGATAGGTGTCGAAGCGCTCGTCCAGTGTCAATAACTGCGCCCGAAAGACCATCTCCAATACGGACTTGATAGACGATCTGTATCCGTTCTCAAACATGGCTTTGAGAGTCTGTACACCCTCGTTCAGACGATCCAAAATCACTGCCATGTTCCCTGCTTCCGGCGCCTTGCTGGATAGCAAGGGACATGTGAGACGAAGTGCGCGGATGACTGCAAAGTTGTCATTTGCTCGCGCCGCTAGGACCAATGGGCAAATGGTGCTTAGAAATGGCCTGAGCACCCAAGCGGTTCCGTCGACTAGTCCGCTCTTGAGGCTGGGCGGCGCTCTGTCATTCAGAGCTGCGTACAGGTTTGGAAAACCAAGGCGAGTCGCAGCCATCCGATGAACCAGCACCATCATGCGCACCGCTGAATGCCGGTCCTCGCGCCAAAGCGGATCGGAATTTGCGCTCGCTAACCAGTTTCGGATCTTAGTCAGGCGCGTAGTTCGCCGATCATGATCGTCAGTCGGCATTATGAACAGCCGCGCGGTACCCTCGGTGGGGTTACCCCCTTCCTTGGCATGCACCATCCGCCCCCCAACTTGCTCTATGCCGTCATCCTCCGCGCGGATGCGGTTGATGACCTCAAGAACGGGCCTCGGACAGCGGAAGTTCTCTCGCTTCGTAATATGTCTGTCGGTCTCCAGCGGCGGAATCGGTCCCACGCCAGACATGTAAATTTTCTGCATGGGATCACCAAAGAAACCGAGGCTGAAGGCCGACCCTGTGGTCTGCTGTATCCGCCGAAGCGCAGTCACAAAGGTCGGGAAGGTATCCTGGCTCTCGTCGACAAAGACGACCGGGAACCGGCCCGCGACCAGCTTGTGCAACAATTCATGCGCTTCGATGAGATAGGGCCCTATCTTCAGGACATCATCATGCCCCAAGAGACCGGCGGAATAGTCGCTGCCGGTGCCGTACTTGAAACCCCGGACATTCGCGAGGCTCGCGATCTGCTCCCGATAGCGCGCGATGTCGGACGCAAGCGTGATCCGGGTGCGTTCCTGTGTCCGCGGCTTGGCTCTCTTCTCTTCCGCTTCCGCGATTTTCTCATCAATGCGCCTTCGAACCCACTCGCGGATCTCTGGCTGGAACGGGTGGAATATGGTCCATAGGAAGCTGTGAATCGTTGAGACATGAAAGATCGGCGAATTACCGACTTCATCCCAGATCTCACCGGCGGCGACTTCGGTATAGGTGATGCAGGCGATCTTCTGGCCATGCCGTCGCAGTTGAGCCCCCCTTGTCTGCGACATGTGAGCAAGTGCCTTCACCAAAGAAGTGGTCTTGCCTGACCCGGCACCGGATACCATCACGAAACTTCGTGGCGGCTCCTGGGCGAGGCACTCGCGCACTTGACGGTCGGCCTCTGTGTCCGGCTGGTTGATTCTAGCTGTCATGACGGTCTCGCTGCGGTCGCTGCTGCAGGCGCAATGGGTGGGGCTGCTGGCGCAGGCGGCGCGACTTCGCCCTCAAGCCAGCGTAGCCCTTCAGCGATGTAGGTCGGCACCTGCCAGGCGGCCGGATCCATGGCTAGGAGTGCGAGCGCGAAATCCGTCTTCTTGAACGCGGACCCCTTGATGCGCTTGTGAATGCGCTCGAAAACCTCTTCGATCTCCATTGTCGCATTCCCTCGCACAGAAAGCCGCAGGTCTGTACGGGCTGGACCCTGACAAAGGGCGAAATTCTCCAACGCAAAGGCTTCCTCTAGTGTTCGACCTGTGAGCGTACGGGTCTGTTCTCCCCATGTGACAGACACCGCAGTCTGGTAGGCAACACGGATAAGAGCCTGGTTGGCACCGGTCCGAGCTTGCGTCCGCTGTTCGGGCGTTGCGGCAAGCAATTCGCAAATTGTCCGGAGCCGTGGAAGCCATTGAATTAAGGTCTGGTTCGATGTAATGGCTCCTGGTTCACACACCTTGCACGCTTTCCCAGTCGCTGCGGCCTCGTCACCCTCTTCCTCTTCATCCGCTGCCTGCGCAGGCGGGTCGGCGTCCACAGGGGGCGTCACGCTGTCGATATCGGTGATGATCAGCGTAGTGATACCTAGAAACTCGATCAATGATTTGAAGCGGAATCCGTAGGCACCTCCGACCTCAAGAATACTGCAATAGGTGGATTGCAGCCGAGGCGCGACTTTGCCGATCATCTCAGGCAAGAGCAAACGCTCCACGTTCCCTTCGACGAGAATCGCTGCGTCCGCAAAAAACAGGTCGCAGTGCGTCAGCTTCATGTAGCGTTCGAGGAAGTCCCGGATCGGGACGTCCATTCTGTCATAGTATGCGGATAGGTTAAGAACCTCCGAGGTGTGAACTTCGCTGCCGGACTGTCGAAGAAAATAGCGAATGGGCTGAAAACCACTCTCATACAGGATGTGCGGGGAGTGGGTTGTCACCACGAGCTGACTTTTGTACCGGTTGTCGTCATCCCCTCCAATTGCAAGGACATCGAAGACTTTGCGGATGAAGACTTGCTGGAGTTGCGCATGCATATGCGCCTCTGGTTCCTCGATACAGATCAGATGGATCAGTGGCCGGTTGTCTTCTGTCTTCTTCCAACGATTTTGCAAATCGAGCAGTTCTACGACCATGTAGATCAGGTTCTTGAAACCCAAGCCATTAGACTGATCAGGAAGAGAAAGCGTCTCGGCCCCTTCCAGAGGCTCGTTTAACTCATAAAGGAGCTGCGCTCCATCTTGACTGCTCAATATGATTGCGGGATTCAGGTCTGATTTGATCCTAAGACGCGGGTTGGCGAGCCCTGGGTATCCCAACGTCGAAATGCGGGTCAGTGTCTCTTGGAAAACGCTGTCAAAATGCCCATCAAGATGCTTTTCAGAATCAGCCAACGCCTTTAGAACCGAGTAGTCTGTCGCCCGTTTCTCTAGGTTCTGTTCATAGAAGCGGCTGAACCTATGGGACAACTGTTCTGATCGGCTACCCTCGTCACTGTCGGACAGGTATCGCTGAGCATGCAGGAAATCGACACAGAGCAACGAGTTCAGAACCTCTCGCCCGGATGTCCCTTCTCTCACGGTGAGTGGTTGGGGTGTGTATCCGGTTGTCTCGATCAACTCGTCGTCGAACTGCGCTCGATCCAGAACGTAGTATCGCAGTTCGTATTCGCGGTGCAGATGCTTTTCGAGGAAATCCCGCAGCCCCACTGGCCATGGATGATACGAAGACTCCGCCTCTCCCTCCGGGATAGACGCACGGGCTGCCGTGTTGGCCTCCCTAAAACTCACGCGAAGCTTATCAGGGCTCACGGCCGCAAACTCGACGCGAAGCCCGACAAGACTCCCGCGCCAAGTCAAGCTGGGGAGCAGATCAATCACGCGATGGAGATCGGACGCATCCACTCGGAACCACAAGTCCAGAGAAATACTGGGCAGGACGACTCCCTCGGCACCGACTCCGAAAGCGTCAAAATCAGACCAGCAATTGGCGCTGAAATCGTGAATACGGAAACACTTTTTATCGCCCGCTGAAAACGCCTTAAGGGCATGGCAAGCTGATGTCTTGCCGCTGTTGTTTGCGCCGACGAAGATCGACGTGTCATCGGCAAGGTCAATCCGTACGTTGCGCAGGCGCCTATAGTTCCGGACTCTTATACAGGCAAGATGCATGTTGCTACACTCCTAATCATGATTCTTAGTCGCAGAGTGGCTGGGTGCCCCTATTGTTCGATTCAATAACCGAGCGTCCACCTTTCTCTTGTTCTTCCACCTTCCACCCTCAACCCTTCTCCCTCGCCTCACGCTTCTCCGCCAGCGTCAGGTGGTGGTCGTTGATGCGGTCGCCGTTGAAGACCTTGTACCAGGGGGCGCTGGGGACGTCTTTGCCGCGATCTTTGTCCCACTTGATCTTGGTGGACCAGCGGAGGATGCCGGCGCCCTTGCGGCCGACGTCGGGGACGGACAGGAACGGGCGGATGTTCATGCGCACGCCGTCGTTCAGATCCGGCACCCACCCGATGGGTTGCTTCTCCAGCGACTTCCAGCGGACGAAGATGTCGTAGGGCTTCTCACCTTCGATGATCAGCTTCAGCGAGGACTGGAGCTGCTGGGCGGCGGCCAGTTTGGCGTCGCTGCCCTCTTCTCCGGCGGCAACGGCGGCCTTCTGGCGTCCGATCCAGTCGCCGAGGTAAGTGTAGGTCAGTTTCTCCAAGGCGGAACGGTTGAGCTTGTGGTAGTTGACCAGCACGCTGAAGCCATCGCGCAGGCCGTCCCAGATGTGCCAGATGAATGGACGCTGATGGAAAAGTTGACAGTGCTGCTCAAAGAAGCCGTTGCGGAGCCAGTCGTCAAGGGTGGACGGTGGAGGGTGGAGGGTGGAGAGGAGATGGGAGAGGGTGGAGGCGCTCCAGTCCGCGCCGAATGCAGCGGCAAGCAAGGCCCGGAGCCGCTCGGCGGCGGGCTGCTCGCCCTTGATCGCGTTGAGGCAGACGATCCCATCGGCATCGGCATATTTCTCCAGGCCGTCCGGTTCGAGCGCGGGGCAATCCGGGAACTCGGATCCGGTCTGGCGCGGCCAGCGGTAGCCGAGCAACCGCGCCACGGCTACCTGCAAAGGCTGGTCCGAACCGGCAGGATGGCCGTTGAACAGCCATTGCGTCGGGTCGCTGGAAAACGGTTTTGGCAATCCATCCGGATATTTCTCCGCCGCCACCTTCTGCCAGTGCGCAAGGTCGAAGGGGACTTTGGCGAGCGTGGCATTTGTCACCTTGAGAGCCTGGTCAATGAGACGCACTTCCTTGTGGTATTCTGGTGAGGAACAGTAAGCCCAAATCACTGGCAGGTGGCTTGGATCGTTGGGGACAATCGGTGTGCAACTTATGTCAAACATGTCTCCTGAATATATCGAAACCGGAAGCGCTCCCATCATACTGACAACAACGCCAGGCTTTCCGAACACATCTTCTCCTTTGATATAAGCACTTGGGTTCTCACGATGGTCAGCACCATCGCGAAACCACGAGAAAAGCTGTTCTCGCCCAGTAAACATGCTGGTTTCTCCGAATGTTCCTTGGAATGTTCGCCAATCAGAACTCACGCGATTGAACTCCCAAAATGGCCGACGATGCCGCTGAGAATCACCGCCATGTGAACCGTTGGGTGCGTATGCGTAGCGACTGAGAGGGGACAACTCCGACGGCGCGGAGAATGTGAGGGCCGCAGCAGGATTGAGAAGTTGCGACTTTTGAGGAACGCTCGTTATATCGGCGTGGACTAGCTCATTCGCTTTTTCCGACGGGTCTTCCTTCGATTCCACAGAAACACCATTAAGAGGGTGAACCTCGAAAGGTCGGTCAGCCGACATTATTAAAAGCGCGACATTGAAATCCCACATCGGCGTGCGAAAGCCTTTCGCACCAAGACGCGCGACCAAATTGAATTTCCGTTCCTTTAGGAAATCCGAACGAAGATGTTCGTAGCTCCCAAGGAATAGCCAGTTTTGAGGCGTGACTAGAGCTTGACTACCGAACCGACCGAGAAATGAAAACCCTCGCTCAATGAAAACAGTTGCCAAGTCGTTTTTGGAATCCGGGAAATCTGCCACGCAAAAATCTTGCAGCGCGTCGTCTTGTTTTCTGCGCATCAGATACGGCACGTTGGTGGCGACGAGCGTGAACTGGCCGGCGAGAATTTCCGCCGCCTTGGCGATTCCACGCGCGGTCACAGCGGATTCCATGGATGAAGGATGAATGATGAAGGATGAATGAGACTCTTGCGCCAGCGCTTGGGTGAGCAGGTCGGCGACCTCATGGTAATTGGCATCGAGCAGGTCGTCTTTCGCCGCTATGGGGTTAATCAGACTGCCCAAGACCGGGGCGTTGTTGAACAGGGCGTAGAGGCGTGACATTCCGCGCTGAAGGCGCTCGGTATCGCCGGCCAGCGCGACCCACTCCTTTTCCGGGGTGTTCGGCGCGAGTCCGGAGCAGGCCAGGTTCATCGCCGGCAGCTTGCAGTGGCCTACGCGCCGCCACGCGGCCAGCGCCAGGTTGAAGGCGGCGATCTGCGTGCATCGGGGGTCGATCTCCAAGCCGAAGAGGTTGTCACGGATGACCGCCGCCACCGCCGCCGCTTCGTCCAGTTCTTCCTCGGCCAGGCGCAAGGCCACCAGACGCGCGAACATCGCCACGACGAAATGCCCGCTGCCCATGCACGGGTCGAGCGCCCGGATGGCGGCGGCAGACTTGGGCCAGCCGTCAAACGTGCCAGCGGCGGGAGTCCATTTGCCGTCCTCACCTTGGATGAGCCGCAGATATTTCCATTCGCACGCCGGCAAGGCGAAGGCCGCGCGTGCCTCCGCCTCTGTGCTGAAAACTGAAGACTGAACACTGAAAACTTTCCCTGCGTGCCACGCGCCGAGGGTGTTGTCCAAGAGGAAGTCCACCATGTAATCCTCGGTGAACAGTTGCGTGACGGCTGGCAATTCATCGGCGCCGATCTTGTTGCCGGCCTTGTTGACCTCCTCCTTCCGCTCCGCCTGCCAGAATTGGTAGCACCAGCCGAGGCTGTCGTTGGCGAGGAAGATGTCGCCGGACAAAGCGGTGACCCGCTTGCGCAAGGCGACGCGATCCTCGGGGGCGAAGACGACGCTGTCGGCGGGGTCGTCGGGCCGGAAGATCTGCGGCAGCATCCGGGAGGCGAAGCGGGTGGCGACCTCCCATCCATCGCGGAGACCCAGGGCGGGCGCGAGTTCCTCGCAGTCGGCTAGGCTGACGCCGACACCGTGATCGGGCGAGATCAGCAGGTCGTTCTCGGCCAGGAAGCGAGCGAACAGCAGGCGATGCCAGTGGTCATAGGCGATCTTTTCGGAGAGATGGCGGATTTCGAGGCATCCCCGTTTGGCGGCGTCCTCGCAGTCGCCCAACTGCCGCGCCTGAGAGCGGAGTCGGACACGCAGCCGACGCCCCTCGGTGTCGAGGTGTTCCGGCGGATCGGCCTCGTCCACGCCAAGGCCGTGCAACGCCTTGCCCGCAGCCGCCTCGGCCAGCTTGCGGGCAGCGAGTACGGCGCTAGAGAGCTCGTTGCGGAGGGGTTTGGAAAGGGAGGTCATGGTTTGGGGAGGGGTGGAGGGTGGAAGGTGGAGGGTGGAGGGTGGAAGGTGGAGGGTGGTTATTGGTTATCCTTGTGCTGCTTCAGCCATTTCGCGCCTTTGGGCGTGAGCCGGTACTTTTGGAGGCGGCTGCGGGGTCTGTCGGGAATGGTTCGTTCAAGGATGTCGGCCTTCAATAGCGGCTCCAAGTACGCCTTCAGGAAATGGACCCGATCCTTTAGTCCAGCGGCCTTCTGCAGTGCCCCCGCCGTGGCCACGTTCTCAGCCGTCCTAAGAACCGCTATGACTTGTGGGGTGACTTGTGGGGTGACTTGTGGGGTGACTTGTGGGGTAGCTTGCTCATCAACATGCTCACTGGCTTGCTCGCCGACTTCACCTTCGACTTTACCCGTGACTTGTGCCGCGACTTGTCCGGTGACTTGTCCGGTGACTTGTCCGGTGACTTGTGCGCCGGTTCCCGATTCCGGGGGAGTCAGCGGAATGGTCGTCTCGAAGACATCGGCGTATTCCTCGAAGACCGGCGAAGCTCCTAGGGTGTAGATAGGCAGGTACTTGGTGACATTGTACACGCCGGAGCCGGCCTGTTCGTAGCGGCCGAGTTGCAGCATGAAGCGGCAGATCGTCGGGTTCTTCGGGAAGGGGGTAAACCGCTTCGGATCGATGCGCCCCCGCAGATGCGGCACATGGGGGTTGCGGAAGACGACCTTGTCGCGGAAGATCGTCAGGGTCGCCGGAGCGGCGCTGGTGTATTCGCGGTGCGCGATGAGATTGGAGACCAGTTCCCGGAAGATGCGGTCACGCAAGCTGACCCGTTCCGTGCCTTCCAGGTAGAAGGGGTCGTTCA
Organism: Kiritimatiellia bacterium; assembly: GCA_044343885.1. Lineage (GTDB taxonomy): Bacteria > Verrucomicrobiota > Kiritimatiellia > RFP12 > JAAYNR01 > VGWG01. The sequence goes on along the minus strand of JBIJDW010000001.1, from coordinate 20,088 downwards.
GGTGCTTTTCAACGAATGCCATGAGTCCGCCGAAGGCTTCGATGAGGTTGGTGTAGAGCATCACGCGGTCGTCGTATCGGTCCACGTTGTCCCGTCTCAGAAGAGCGTCGAAGACCATCGCCGGAGCGGCCTGCTGAATGGTGGCGTCCGTGCCGAACATGAGCGCGGAGGCGAGCGTGTATCCGGTCTTGGATGTCAGCGGGTCCCTGCGGATAAAGCCGCCGATCTGAAGTAATTCCTCGTCACGGAGTTTCGCCCACGGATGGTTGCGACGCTGGGCGTTGAGCAGCGCGCGGGCCTGGTCGAACAGATCGGGGCGCAAGTCGCCGATGCCAAGCCACGGCAGTACGCGCTGCTCGGTGTAGAAACTGAGCTTGCGGTTGACCAGCCCCGCGATCTGGTAGGGGTCCTTGATGCGGTAGTCGCCGTCTTCGCTGCGCAGGAAGACCTCGCCCCCCGTACGATGAACCTGCGAGCTGGCTGGCACCTGCACGGTGATGACCCGTCCGCCTCCGATCTGTTCATCGTGGGGAAACAGCAGATAGGGCGGGTCCAGTTTCTGCGGATTGTTGGAGAGGTTCGCGATGTCGGCCATAATCTGGGCAACAGATTCCGGCTCCACGCCCGAGATGCGGCCGTCATCCTCGACGCCCAACACGATCAGACCGCCGTCCATGTTCAGGAAGGCGCAGACGGTCTCGAAGAAACTCGACGGCAGCCGGTCGGCGGCACGCTTGAACTCCAAAGCAAGCCCTTCGCCGTGCCCGAACGGACGGTCGTCGGGTTCCGGATGCTTCGTGCCCATGTTCGGTGCCTCAGAGCCAGCCTCTTTCATACGATCACCGGCCCGTCCTTGAGCTTGGCCTCGACGGCCGCCTTGGCGCCCTTCAACCAAGCGTCCAGCTCCTGCGCGTCCTTGATGGTCGCCGAGGGCAACGTGACGCGCACGGCCTTGGGCTCCGCCAGATGGATAGCCTCCTCCATTGCCATGCTGAAACGCTGGGGCACGGCCTCGATCGCGGTGCGCCGGTTGGCCAACGATACCGTCCGCACGGCGTTGACGACCTCCTCCTCCGTGCCGACGGCGACCGGTGGAGGGGGATTGGCATTGAACCGGTCCAGAAGCCCGGATTGCACGGCCTTGCCCAGCTTGCGCCACGCCGGGCTGGCGTCCAGTTTGGCCATGCCGGCCGCATGCGCGGCTTGCACCTGGGCCTGCAAGGCGTTCAAAGCCGTGCGCAGCGCGGCAACAAGGGTCTGAATCAGAGGCGGCACCGGGTCTGGATCAGCCAGCAGGCAGCGACTGGACAGGATGCCATTCACGGACTGGGCCACGGCGGTGGCTTCGGGCAGATCAGCAGCCAGATTCTGCAGTTCGGCAAGCCGCTGCCAACGTGACAGTCGCTTGGCGATGGCGTCACGGGTAGTCGTCCAGGCGCCGATGCTCTGCGCCCAAGCATCCTTTTGCTGGTGGATGGCCAAAAGCTGGGCATTCCCGCTTTCGGTTTGCAGATCGCGGATCGGTTTGACGGGGGGCGTTTCGGGGCTGGGCGGTTCTCCCCCGGCGGCTTGGGCCAGTTCCAGCAACTTGACGAGAAACTGTCCGGCAGCGGCGGACTCCTGTCCGTTCGGTGTGGTGACACTGAGTTTCTGGAAAAGGGCTTTCAGGTCGAGCCGCTGCACCACGGTCAGCGGCGGGATGTCCACATGAAACGAGAGCGAGCCGATCTGGTCCTGTCCGATGGCCGTTGCCAGAATCGGCTGTCCGTTCGCTGCGGCGCGGAGATTGCCGGCGAGGGTCAGAATGACCAGTGCGGCGTCCACCGCGTCCTGCGGCCAGCCGAAGGGCGCGCTCCGGAACTGTTCGCGTACCTCTCTGCCCTTCTTGCCGGCGCCGATAAAATCGTACACGGCCTTGCAGACGGGGTGGCGAACCGTTTCCCCCTGGTAGCCCACCACCTGCAACGCGCCCACGTTTCCGCCGCGAGCGGTGTTCCGAACCTGTGCCCAACTCGCATGGTCGGCCTCGGCGAAACGGGGAAAGAGGCGTTGAAGGGCGTTGGCGGCGGCGGCGTTCGCCTTGTCCACCCATTCGAGACCGCCGACTTCATTGCCGCCGCCCAGGTAGATCTTGGCGTTTGCGATGATCTCGCGGAGGCAAGACTGGACGCGCAGGCGGGCCGCTTCGAGCTGAGTCTTCATGGCGTTTGCCGCCTGGATGGCCTCCGGCGTGGAAGGAACGCCGTGGGCATCCAGCGTTTCCCTGGCGGCGAGTTGAGAGCCGATGCCCTGCTTCAACTCGTTGTGGCGTTCGCGGGGCAGGAAGCCGAAGAGTGTGGGGCTTTCTGACCCTGCCGCCTTGGCATCGGTCTCGACGCGTGTCTGGGATTCCGACCAGCCATGACGCACCCAGAGCAAGAGCGCGTTATCGGGCTGCGAGGGGCGGGATGCCGATAAGCAATACTCCAGTTTGCGGGGTTCGCGCGCATTGCCGTGCTGGAGAGACAGGGGCTTCAAGGCAAGGGCTATCGCTTCGCCAAACAGGCGTTCTCGTTCCGCTCCGAGCAATGCGTCGTCATTAAGAATTCGTGATCGGCGTTGGCCGAAATCATGGTTCCATCCCGCGCCTTCGCGGGTCTGAAGACAGTATTCGTTCTCGACCCGCATCAGTTTGCCGTCGGACTCCAGACCCGAAAGGAGACTTGGGACGGACTGGCGCAGTTTCTGGCCGTCTTCGGTCAGATTGCACACCAGAAGATCGGCCAGGGTTTCCTCGGTGGCGCGCACGTTATCGTCCGCACCGGGTGTGCGCGGAAGCTGGGCGATCAAGAAGACGAGGGCGCAGATGCGGGACCGCAGGAGACCGTCCGGGGTTCCGTCGCGCGCACCGAGGATGATCTCGTGATACTCGCGCTGGAGGATGCCGGTGTTGAGCAGGTCGGTAGCGATCTGGTCATAGATGTAATCCGCCGGAACGACGGAGCCGAGCTTCCATTCGGCCGATTCGCGCGCCGCGTCGAAGACGATCTTAAGTTGGGTGCGCAATTGCGCCGTGGTGCCGCTGGCGTCCACATTGCGCAGCACTTTCTCCCAGAAACGGCGCCGGACAGGGAGCAGCGGGTAGTCGGAGGCGTAGACGGCGCGGTCAGCAGCGGTGCTGGCGAGACGGGTGTTCTGCAAATGTCGGCTGATTTCGCCGGCGTTGCTTTCAATAACCTTCTCGATGGTGGCGTTCTTTTCAGGCTTCTTGGCCAGGACGGTGCGACGGATGACCGTCTCGACATCGGTGTCGGACAGGGGCACCTTGACGGAGAATCGCGCCTGGAGCCGGCTCAGACTGGCCGTTCCCGTAAGGGCCGACTGGCCTGTTCCAACGATCAGAAGGCGGCTGTCCAATCGCGTGCAGCAGTGTTCCGTAATTTCCTGCACGTCCATGGCGCGCTGCACCCGATCGCCAATGAACTGTTGAATCTCATCCACGACAAGCAGCACGCAGGGAAAAATGTCGTCTTTGGTAAAGACCTGGCGAAGGATGTGCAGCGAATCGTCAATGGTGGGGGTGTAGCTTGTCGGAAACTGCGCGCGAATGGCGCCTTGGGCATTTTGCGGCGTGCCGTAGCTGGCCTCGGCCGCGACAAGGGCCTCGGCAAGCTTGGGAGAGACGAAGAAATTGCGCATTTCCGAGGCGGGATCCAGCCGTTGAGCCTTCAAGTGGGCGCAGACCGTGTCATACAGGCCTCTTTCGCGGAGCCAAAGAACAAACCGGGCAGCCGCAAGGTTTTCAGGCAAGCCGGCGGCCCGGAATACCAGTTGGAGAAAAGCTACGCGCACACTGTCCATGTTTCCTGCACCCAGCGTACCAGCCGCAGCGCGCAATCCCTGATAGCGGCGCGAGCGGGTCGTCAGTTCCTTTAGCAGGTCGCTGATGTTTGCGGGCAACACGACAATGGAGCGGGTGTTGGCGCCGTCCGGAAAGACAAAGTCTTCCCACAGGTAGCGCAGCATCTTGACCAGGTGCGTTTTACCGCTGCCAAAAAAACCGCTGACCCAGACGGCCTGCTGCTCCGAGCGATTCATACCGCCCAGGTAGGCGCTCAGGATGCGTTCAAGCCCTTTGGCATACTCTCCGTCGCAAACAAAAGTCTCCAATTCAAAGCGCAATGTCTTAAGCTGTTCCGGGTCGATCCCGACTTCCCCGACTTTCGAGACGCCGTTGTTCAGCAACTCGAAACTGAGGGGGTCTTTCTGGTAAAGGTCCCTGTTTTTCACGGTTGTAGTACGCTTTCGTTTGAGGTGATTGGCACGGCCATGTAGTTGAAGCCGTCGCGGGCATCCATAAAGCGGTAGAGGTTGCGTTCGTATTCGCCTGGAAAGAATAGCAGCAGGCGCCCGCGAATAGAATCTTCAATCTTGGAGACGACGGAAGAGACATGCGTAAAACCGTAGAGCGATCCGGCCCCCGTCACGGCGACAACGGTTTCCGCATCGGCACAAGATGCCTGTAACGCCTCTTCCAGAACGTCGGCGGCGGCCTGCCGGATGTCCTCCTCGACAGCCGGAATAGCGGTAGGGTCGGCGAAATAACCCGCACCGTAGCGATGGCCAGCAAGCCAGCGGGCGGGCAGGTCGGTGATGTCGACTGCCTGCCATTTGTGTCCGGCGTCCAACGTGGCGACCTGAAACTCCTGAAGGTGGGCTCGGACCCGTCGCTCCTCCGATGGGGGATAGACGGCGAACCAGACCCGTTGCTTGCCAGCCAAGTTTCCAGACCAGGGCAGGCGCACGAATCGCCGATAGTTTTCAATCAGCCGGTCACAATGGCTCATGTGCGTCTCCGGTATTCAGGGCCGCAGTGAAACGGGGGAAGGCAACGGCAACAACCGTGCCCACCGCCCGCAGGTCGAGCAACCCCTCCCGATGCGCCAGAGAGGCCAGAGATTGCGCCTCTGCAGCGTTCAAATCCAATATCTGACACCAGGTGGTTCCGAACAGGGCTGCACCGTGAATCCCCTGCAACGTCCCCAGAAGCAGTGCCATCACGAGCGCGGCAGGCGTGGGTACGACGCGGGCGCGAAACTTCGGGCGTCGGCCCGTGAGATGGCCGGACTGTGTCCAGGTCGAAGCGATATGCCTGGCCGTAGCTGCGCGGATGGCAGGGCGAAAGTGGCCGGGAAAGCAATGTTCCAAGGCATTGTCAAAATGTTCCGCACCAATGGGTTCCTCCTCACGCGAGCCTAGGATAACAGGAAAAGTGGCACGCAGCAGTGGATCGCGCGCGCTGGCGACAAGGAGTGATAGCAATGGGCGGGAAACGGGGTCCAAAGCATCCAGTTCCCGGTAGATGCGAAACAGCGGCACCAAGGGATCGAGGGCATACAACTCACGCAAACGGCGGAAAGATTCTTTACGTGTCGCCTCGGTTCGCTTTCCAAGGATGTTTTGATCGACTATGCCCGTCTGGTAATCGGCATAACTCGCGCCGACGGACAAAACATCCAGACACTTGGACACGCTGTCCAGCATCAGGGTGCGACTGCTATGAGGGCCGTTGCTGCCGTATTTAAAGCCGGCTGCATTTTCCTTCTCCCTGTTGGAAACCATAGTATCTTGCCCATCCTTAGCCTTGAGCTTTGGCGGCAACGCAAAAAAGGCAGCGTTCCCAACCGAGGGAAGAGTGCCAAAGAGGCTGGAAAATGGCAAGAACAAAGATGGATCATAGCGCGCCTCTATAGATGGATTACTGACAATGCAACACCGTGTTCCGAGAACGCCGACTTCGATACCTTGCCTACTTTACCGGCGGAAGCGCCGCAGCTACGCGTCGGACGCATTCTAGCGCGATACGCATGCGGGCTCATGCGGGATAGAGTGAATGCACCGTCGGTGTCTGCAAAAGCTGCCACGATACCGTCAATGCAATCAAGCATCTTGAGGGAGACGCCCACAGACGTTGTCGATGCAGACGCACATTTAAGTACAAGCTTTTCGCCGCCGAGGAGAAACTCGTTGCTGTTCTCAGATAGGGAAGTTCCTCCCAGCTCCTCGATGAGCCGCTGGGCGGTAAGGCGCCCCCATTCGCTCGCTGCAGCCCCTGATGCTCTATCTTGTGGCATAGCTCCTCCGCATAACGCTCACGCTGATGATTTCGGCGCGTTAGCGATGAATATCCTCTGGCGTGTTGTTGGGCATGTGTATCATTGAAATCCCCTGCGCCGCCACTCATCCAGTTCACGACCTATACGCTTTTCCCATTCGCGTTTCGAGTCAACAACCGACATTGCATAGTCAGGACGATCATGAGTCTGTGTAATGTTGCCCGTTTCTGATGATGGCAGGGCAACGAGCAATCCTGAGAGACCATCCAGGAACTGGCGAAACGAGCGGACATTTTGGTGAACGATGCCTTCGGCAGCGAATGCGCGGGCCAGTTCCTCCGGAATGCTCTCCGGATAGAGGAAGAAGAAGGTCTTGAAGGCTTGCTTGGCTCGGACATGTTGGATCTTGTGGAGAATCGATTTGGAGTTGTGCTCCCTGTTCTGGCATTCGATGAGGTAGTGGCGCCGTTCATGAGGATAGGAGACGATCAGATGGAAATCAGGGTAGACGGTCTCACCGTTCTGTAACTCGATTGATGGTTTCTCAAGGATCGTCACTGAATTCGGATGCAGTTTCTGGATGGTAACAAGAAGGTCTCTGACTTCAGACTCGAATGCTGCGCCTTTGTCGTTTGGTGTTGGCATGGCTCCTCCTGTTTTTGCTGCGATCTCTGTTTCTCTGCCCAACGTCGCAAATCTGCCTCGGAGCGAAGCGGAGTAGGCAGCAATTGCTTGTTGGCCCCTCAGTCCTCGTCTCGGAAGCCCTCACGATTACCCTTGCGCAACTTGGTCTCAGCCATCGCTTGGTAAGTGTCGCGGAACTTCTTCAGTGTCTGATCTTCCAAGGCGAGGCGGCTTGCCACATCGGCGAGGAACTGCTCAAGCTTCTCGTCGGTGATGCCCACGTTCTTCGCCTTGTAGAAGAACTCGTGAGTGATGTCGCCCCATGCGTCTTGAAGTTTCGACCTGATCTGTATCTCGCCCAAGAGGTGGTCCGTAACGACGGTTACCTTCTTCCCGAGTCTCTTAACTCTGTTGTATGGCACCTCAGCAAAGACGTGAAGGGCTCGGTAACCTGCAGGTTGAGGATCGCCAATGTAGTCCTTGACTGGGTAAGCTGATTCATCGGCAAGGCGGAAATGGGTGGAACGTCTGACGAAGGCGAGAAGGCCGTAGCAATCATCAACGAACCAACAAACGACTCTCGCGCCGATCAGATCCTTCACGACTTCCGTTGGGTAATAGAACTGGGGCCAGCCGTCTAGTTCAAGTTTCTTCAGGAAACTCGCTTGCTTCTTGACCCTCGTTGTGACCTGCACAGCTTCTGCAGGCAGATGATGGTCTATCGTGTAAGCTAAGCACAATTGCTTCAACTGGATGCGGAGCAACTCGGCAATCTGTTCCAATTCGGTTCCATATCGCGCATAGAAACGAACAACCCGATCTCTGAGTTGCTGCGGAGTTAGGGGCGGGGGCTTCTTCATAATGTCTCCTCATGCGAGTGGTGTACTGCCTTCACGGTGTTGTTGATCTACTCGTCGGCCGTCGGTCTCTGTAGTAGTGTTCTCTGACCCTAGCCTGCCATTTCAGGAAGACCTCTCTGAGTGCTTCGCGATTTGCCGGGGTCATGCCGGGGTCTGGCATCTGGTGGACGAAAACATCCGTCACGCCAGGATCGAAGATGCCGCCTTCGATGCCAGGCTCACGGAAGACGAGCAGAGGAAGACCAAGACCGAACAAGATTCCGGATTCCAGATGGTTCCATGGAGTCGGGAACGGAATGCCCCCAGTCACTGGAGTCTCCCTTGGCGTTCCCCTCTTCTTCGTGCCTGCGGGCGCGAAGAACTGCTCAAAGCCGAGAATGACTCCGCCTGAGCAATGCGTGCCCAATACGTAGACCTCCCTCAGCGGTAGGTCGCTGGGGTAGTCGGAGGTGCCCAGAGACCGTGGTTCCAGTCGGAGCGAGTCGAGTTCATCCAGCACAATTTGCTTGGCTGCCAGTTGCGCAGTGCTGAGCATTGTCGGTGTCGATACGAATACCGGTATCTTCATTTTTGCTCTCCTTTATCCGTTTCAACATCGTATTAGCCGTCACGCATAGCGGGGGAATTCGTACCCTCAAAACACGAAAGCCGTCAATACATCCGTTGATCTCAAACCGTTTGTGTCGCAGTTTTGACGCATATGAGGTTTGCTATGCCTCCGCGCTATGCGTCAAGACCGGATTCCCGCTCTGTCCATGATCGGGCGCCCCTCCCGGATCAGCATTCAGATCAAACGGCCGAAGAGAGTAAAACACATCCAATCTGCCTGCGCAAGGACAAAAAGACCTGTTGGTGACGCTTTGAAACCCAGAGGTTTTGCGCGGTGGCGCAGGGCAGCGCGTTGGCTTGCAGAGTCGCCATTACGTTTTCAGCATCTTGACGACACCGGCCCGTTGCGCGGGTGTCAGGGCGTTCAGTTTCGCGACGATATCGACCAGAGGATCCTCGGGGGCACCTGCGAGAAGGGCGGCGGAGGGCCGTACGGCGGGTGCGGCTTTGGCCCCGGTCAGCACGGACGGCAAAGACCTCTCCATTGCTGCCCTCGTGTGCTCGCGGGTCGGGTTGTAATAGTGATCCTTCACGACCTTCGCCGTCTGGTGCCCGGTGATCTTCGCCACTGTGTCGAAAGGTATCCCGGCGGAAAGCGCGATCGTCACAAACGTGCCCCGAAGGTTGTGCCAGCCCAGAAGCGAGGCCGCCACCGCGCCACGGGCACGCACTTGCCGGGTCGCGCCGATCAGGGTTTTTAGGTCGCGACCGGTCGCCTCTGCGTTGCCACGCCGCAGCGTCACCCCCGCCACGGTCTCGGCATCCCGCAGGTCTTGCGAAACGATAGCCTTTCGCCGTCCGGTCGCCTTCTGAACATCGCCATACGACGCCCCAGCCGCCACGCGCCGCAAGGTGTCCAGAATGCGCTCGCGCTTGTCGCCTCGAAAACGGGCCGTCAGGGCGTCGGCCGCTTTTCCCCATGTATCATCAGCAGGATGTGCGCCCTCGGTCGCATTTTCGGCCAGTTCCGGCGCATCCTGTGCGGGTGCGAACGCCCGCGCAAACAGCGCCTTTCCCCGGTAGATGACGCCCGCCTTGTTCGTCGCGTACATCCGCGCCGCCTCGGGCCAGACGTAATCCTTGCCGTGTTCCCGCTCCGCCAATGCGGTTTCCAGCGTCTCCCGCAGCCTCCGCAGTATCGGCGCTTCTATAACGACGCCCGTCTTGCTGGTCGCCACGTTGACCCATCCGCCCCGCAGGTCAACCGACCCCCATTTCAGTCGGCACACGTCCCCAATCCGCATCCCGGTATGCGAGGCGCACACGGTCAGCGGGTAAAGCAGGGGGTCGGGTTTAGCCACGTCAAGCAAGTGCTCAAGCTGTGAGTCGGTCAGCGGCCGGCGCGCAACCGCGGCCCCATCCGAGACCACGCGCGCCTTCTTGCGCCGTATAGTTTTCGTGAAGGGGTTCTGGCATCCGGTGGGGAGTATCCGAGCAAAGGCGACTTTCAGGAGGGTCGCCATCTCTTTCACCGTCTTATCGGCGTGGCCCTTGCGCATGTCGGCAAGGAAGGCGTCGGCGTGTCCGGGGTTCACCTCGTAAAGGAACGTGCAGGGGGTCGCCTCGGAGAAGCGCTTGAAGACCGAGTCGCACCATTTCAGGTAGGCTTCAGAGGGCGCGCCCCCGTCCCGGCCGATCCCCCGCCATGCGGCGGCGAGATCGGCCAGCCGGGTATACTTCACCTTCGTGCCGGTCTTACTCTCGATCAGACGTTCCGTCAGGTGGTCGGCCTTGCCCTTCCGCTTGCTTTCCTCGGCTTGCCGCTCCAGCTTCTCTTCTGCCTTCTTGCGCATGATTTCGAAGATGTCGTCACCCTGGGCGCACATCGAGTCAGGGGGCGTGCCGTCCCACTTGACGCCCAGATTGACAACCTTGCTCTTGCCGTTCTCGTAATAACGCCCGTAGAAGTCGGGGTAAAGTGTCCCGTCGGGCTTCTTTCGCAGTTCTACCGCCATGACGCACCGCCTTTCAAGGGGTTTACCTTCGTTGCGGTGAAGTATGGCGAATTATGGAAGCTTGCGCAAGCAAAATCTTCCAAATTATCTTCCAAACAACAAGTTGCCTTGTATAATTACACGTTTTTATTCTATTTTTTATGGTTAGAGTGCCCGGTTTACACCCAGGCTGTCGGGGGTTCGAGTCCCTCACCGCCCACCAAAACACGCGCTGGACACCTTCGATGTAACGTGCAATAATTTCCAACGGTTTACTCAGCGGCCTGTCGCCGCGCCACAAGCCAGCGTGCACAAACGAAAGGACGTCGTCATGACCCGCCTCGCTCGTCTCATCACAATCGCGCTTTGCGCAATCCTCCCCCTCGTCTCATCTGCCGCCACCCGCATCTGTTCTGTTTATGTTCAGAGCTACGCCTCTCTCCAAAAGCAGCTTTTTCTGGGTGCCGAAGTGTTTAATGCCCCCGATCTCGGCGCCTTGCCGATGTGGATCACGAGGTCGCTCCCCGGGGCTGCCCAGATCAATCCCGACCAACCGGTGGCCTTGCACATCTTCAATGTCGGCAACGCTGAGACGGGTTTTATCATGGAACTCACCCCGGTGGGAACGAACGCCTCCGCCTATCTTCAGGCGATCATCGGCAATGAAAGCAAACTCCCCGCACCCGTCAACGGGGTGTATGTCTTTAATGGCGGTGCCGCCCGCGTGGTCGGAACCCGTGTGCTCTTCGCTCCCAAGGCCGCCGATCTCGAAGCTTGTGCGGGTACGAACGCCCCTGCTTTGCCGTCGATCCCCACCATCCCAGGAACGATTCGAGTGGTGGTCTTTCCGGCCGCCATGAAGCCGATGATCAACAACTTCAAGACGACGGCTTTCGCCGGCTTGTCGGAGTCGGGCATGCCCAACGCCAAACAGACCCAGCAGTCCATGGAGGCGATCTTTGATTTCTATGGCCAGATGCTCGGACAGATCGAGTCCCTGCAAATCGGCATCGCCGTGCAGCGTGATGGCCTCGCCATCCGCTCCCGGGTCACCCCAGTCAAGGACTCCGACATCGCCGCCCTGCTCGCTTCGGCCAAGCCCGTCACCCCCGAATACCTGACGGTTATGGATGGAGACGGTCTGTTCCGTTGCGCGGCTGGTAGCTACACGTTCCCCGCGACCCTCCGCAAGCAGATCGTCGACCTGTATACGTCGATGATGCGTCTCTCGCCCGGCCTCGCTACTGTCGAGGCGAAGGATCTTGCGGAGCTGTTCGATCAGTCCCTGCGCGCCATCGGCGCCCCGATCGCCCTCACCGCCAATTGCCGCACGAACGCCATTCTGGTTCAGGGAATGATGGACATGCCCCAGGCTGAGACCTATCTGAATGAGCAATTGGCGATGATGAAAAAGCCGGTGTTTGCAGCCCTTATGCGGCAGTCCGCCATGAAGATGCCCAATCCCGTCGTACGCACGTACAAGGATGTGAAGATCCACACATTCAAAACCGCGCTCGACGAAGATGGATTCAAGAAGCTGCTCCGTGACCAGATGCCCGCCAATCTGGATCCGAAAGACCTCGATGAGGCCATGCAGAACGGACTCAAGCCCATGCGCTTCATGATGAAGCTGATGGAACCGGGCTATGAGTATGCGGCAAAAGGAAAGACCCTCGCCTTCGGCATGGGTGCGCCCGCGATGGTGGAGCAGGTCATCGACCGGATCGATAAGCCGGTAAAACCCTCCGTCGAGGCGAATCGCATCACCCAACTGCTCGCGCCGTCGTCCGCTCCCTTTGTGATCAGCCGCCTCTCCCTGTCTGGGCTCGCCAAGGTCATTCTGACCATGACCCACGTCGTCCCCGCCGAAGCTGCATCCGCTCTTCCGACCGGCGATGGCGTCGTCATGGCCGAGTGGGCCACCGGCGGACAGTCCGAATCGGCCATCCTGATCACAACATCAGAAATCACATCCTTGACCGCGATCTTCAAGGCGGTCAATCCGTCTGAAGGTATGAACGCCACCATCGATGACGAGGGTGAAGGCGATGACGATGACGATGATGTTGCAGAGGAGGCGCCAGCAGGCAAAGACGCGAAAGAGATTAAGTAGTGAGCCGCTTGCAAAACCCTGTTTTGCAAGCGTAGTGTTCAGGTGTCAGGAAGAACCACACGATGTTGCTTCTTCCTGAAACCTGAACACTGAAACCTGAAACCGGCGCTTGCAGGGGGTTTGCAAGCGCCTCTCACGCAAGCGTGACCAACAGCGCGGGAGCGGTGGGACTGGGTACGGCGAATCGCGCGGCGACGCGGTAGCCCGGTATCCAGACCACCTCGTTCCCGCAGACGAGCAGCGGCACTGCGTCGCGCCGTTCGACGGGAATTTTTGCGTCGGTCAGCACATCTTGAACCTTGCGACTGCCGGACATTCCAAGCGGCGCGATTCGGTCGCCAGGCCTGCGGCATCGCACCGCCAGCCGCTTGCCACGAACCGCTTCGGCGCTGATCGTACACTGCGCGGGAAGGCGCCCCACAGGCCCGCCTTCCCGCACAATTCCAACCGCCGTCCGCACCGTCACACGTAGCTCACCCACCGTGACCGTGCCGTTCCGACGGAGAAATCGCGTGTTCAGCTTAACCGGCCCAGGCCCGTCGGCATCGGCCGACAGCACACCGTCCCGACAGCCGATTCGAATACCACCGCCAGCCGCGAGCCGCCAACGGCTGCTTCCCGCAGCGAGATTCTCCAGCACCCGGCGAACCGTTTCGAATGTGGCCGCCGCCGCGCCGCCGTGATCCAGCAGCCACCGGTACACCAACCGACGCCGCAGCGCCGCCGGCAGTGGCATCAGCCGGTCGGTCATCAATCCCGTCCCGGCGCACGTTGCCGTCTGGGCATCGACCGCCAGCGCATCCAGCGCCGCATCGTCTTCGCGCAACAGATCCGCCGATTGGGCCAGTCCGCGAACCACCCCGGATCCAAACACCTCTTCCAGAAACGGCAACACCGACGTCCGCACGCGATTGCGAGGAATGGAGATATCGGTGTTGCTCGCATCGTCACGCCAGACCTCGTCATGAAGTCTCAGCCACGCGCGCAAATCCTCGCGGGCGATGCCCAGTAGCGGACGGATCACCTGCAGTCCGTCCACCATCGCTCTCGGCCGCATCCCCGACAAACCGGCCGCCCCGGCGCCTCGCATCAACCGCAGCAGCACCGTCTCGGCCACATCGTCGCGGTGATGCGCGACGGCTACAGCATCGAGGTGACGCCGCTTTGCCGCCCGCCGAAAGAACGCCTGCCGCGCCGCGCGTGCCGCCATTTCCAGCGACTGACACGCCCCGCGCCGCTTCGGGCGATTTCCAGCCAGCCCACGCACACGACCGACCACACAGACGATGTCCAGTCTGGCGCATAACGTTCGCACAAAATCCGCGTCACCCTCCGACGCCGCACCGCGCAACCCATGATTCAGGTGGAGCGCCACCAGGGTGATTCGTTGCCGTCGGCATATCGGATCCAGCAGATGCAGCAGCGCAACGGAGTCGGCGCCACCCGAAACCGCCACGCCGAGTCGACACACGCCCTCCAGCAGGTTGCCCGCGTTGAGCGCCGCAGCCACCTGTTCAGGCACATCCGCGCCCGCCTTTTCCATGCGACTATTCATCCTGGATTCGGAAGTTGAATTCACCACGAAGTGCACGAAAAGACAACGGGTCCCCTACTCGTTTCAGGCCTGTGCCCGTGTCAGCGCTACAACCGATTCGAAATGCGCGGTCCGCGGGAACATGTCGAACATCCGAACTCCGGAAATTCGGTATCCGCCAGCCAGAAGTGTCTTCAAATCCCGGCACAGGGTTGCCGGATCGCACGAGACGTAGAAGATGCGAGCCGGGCTGGCCCGCACCAGCGCCGCGGCGACCTTTGGCTCAAATCCATCCCGCGGCGGATCGGCGATCACCACGGCCTGCGCACAGTCAATCCCTCCGAAACGCTGGCTGGCGGCCTGCGCCACCGACACGCAATGGAATGCGCCCGTAAGATTCAGCGCGGCCGCATTGGCTTGCGCCGCGGCGACGGCGCCCCGGCCTGACTCGACGCCGAGCAGGTTCCGCGTGCCCACAGCAGCGCAGGCCAGCCCGAACACACCGACCCCGCAATACAGGTCGAGCACGTCGCACACCCCGGGCCGCTCCGCCCCATACCACTCGGCGATCTGGCGGACGAGCGCATAGCCGACCTCGGGATTGACCTGATAGAACCCGTCGGCGGGCACCGTCAATGGGCCAGCCGGACTGGTCTCGGAGAGCATGAGATCCTTGGGCGGACGCCCCACCCAGGACTTTACTCCGTCCGCCGATGTCCAACGGAAGGTCACGTCATCGCCGTGCGCCAGTTGCCGGAACGACTCTCCGTCGCGAAACCGGGCGAGAGCCTCGTTGATTGGCGCGCGGGCGAGCGGGCACTGCGGGAGGTCGATCACCGTCCGGTTGTCCTCCGCCAGATAGCCGAGGATCGGCGGCTCGCCAACGGCCTCGGCAGGCGTCCCCCGTGGCCGCCGTGCATGCAGCACAATCTTGTTGCGGTAATGGAGGGGCATCGGCGAGGCGAAGGGCGGATCGGCCTGCACCTCGGCGCACCCGGGCAGCCGTCGCAGCATGTCGAGCAACTGCCCGTTCTTCACCGCCACCTCGGCCGGATAGGCGAGATGGTCGTACACGCAGCCGGGAACCGATGTGCCGTCGGCAAGCGTGCAGCAGGGCGCGATTCGATCAGGAGACGGCGCCTCCACTGTCACTAGGCGCGCTTCGGCATAATTTTTGCGCACCCGCAGGATCTCGGCCGTGACACGCTCACCGGCCGCGACATGCGGAACAAAAACAACCAAACCATCCTTGCGGGCCAGACCGTTTCCACGGTAGACCAGGGAGGCAATCTCCAAATCAACCTGCTGTCCGATATCCATCCGATCTACTCCTGAACTGAAAAATCATCCTTGCCAACACCGCATTCGGGACATGTCCAGTCGCTCGGGACATCCGGGAAAGCCGTCCCACGAGCCACGCCATGTTCCGGATCTCCCGTGAGGGGGTCATACACATAACCGCACACATTGCACACGTACTTTTTCATAGGGTCATTATCCTTTCGTGAGTGGTAGTATACCACGCCGTGTGCCGGAAAACAATCGCACAGTCAGGCGGACCAGCAATTCTATTTATGGCACGAGGCTCTTGCAAAACCCCGCTGGGGTGTTTGCAAGAGAGAAGTCAGAATACAGGAGTCAGGAGTCAGAATAATAGAACACGTCGCGCGTGTTCTGAATACTGAATTC
Source organism: Kiritimatiellia bacterium (assembly GCA_044343885.1). Taxonomy (GTDB): domain Bacteria; phylum Verrucomicrobiota; class Kiritimatiellia; order RFP12; family JAAYNR01; genus VGWG01. The sequence goes on along the minus strand of JBIJDW010000001.1, from coordinate 4,630 downwards.
TGGCTTCTGAATACGGCGCTTGCAGAACCGACGAAGGAGGTTTTGCAAGCGCCTCGGCACATCTGTACAGTCGAAATCGAAATCGCTATCGCTATCGGGAAGATTAATTGGGGTCCCAACGACGTGTCGAAGAGGGTGGTTGGCGCATTTCGATGGCCGGTGGGCGGCAAATGCGGATGGAAGAGGCGAATAGGCCGTTTTCTGATATCACGTGCCGGATTGTTCTCGATTTCTGGACACACCTCCGGCCGATGTCCTGCTCATGGAGTCTGATTTTTCCGCAATCGACAGTCCTACGTGGCCTGAAGCGCCCATCCCATCCAGTTGGCCGAACAATTCATTTCCGTTCCTTTCCGCCGAACGTTATTGCTGAGGATCGGCGAGCTTGCGAGACGTATCCTCCGGCGCTTTGTTGGCCGCCTTCTTCATGTCCAATTCCTTCAACATCGCCTTGTGTCTTCCGATGATGTCCTCAAGCTGTTTCTTCAGTTCAGGCGATGCCTTCTCCCACAGCACCACTTCGGCGTACAGTGTCAGTTTAAGATTTGGAAAGCAGGTGACGGTGTCGAGCGGGGCTTGTCGCAGATTGGTTTCGTCATACAACTCGAAATGCAGAAGTATCCCGTTTGTTCCAAAATCGGACGGACGGATGCGCCGTTTGGTGAGCACCGGAGTTATATTCGTAGCGAATGATACGGCGAGGGGCTTTATGTCCTTCTGGAACGCTATCGCTGACTGCGCTTGCAGTCGCTTCACGTATGCAGGGAAATCGGCGAGTTCGGCATGGTTGGTGGCCAAGGCGGCAACCTCTACGATGACATTGGAGACCACCGCCACCGGCGTGTCTGGCGTTGCGGACTCGCAATGCACGAACGGAACGGTGAGAGCGGCAACCAGCGCACAGAAGGTGTTCTTCATATCGTTCTCTCCGGCCCAACGAATAGCGTTTTACCTTGATCTGCAAGTGTATGCCACCTGCTATTTGCAAACAAGCGTAATCTTGCCGCATGATAAAATGTGTTGAACGGAGCCGGGGGCTTGGCTGATGGCCTAGGGGCAAGACGGACGGAGCTGCTGACAGTTCCAATCCCTGGATCGTTGGTAGGAGGCTAATCGGCTGCTCGGCTGGGGCTGACTGGTTCATCCAAGATGGCGGCTGGCCTGTACGATTAGTTTGGGAGGGTAAGCGAGGGGCATCCCTATCCCGATCGGTGCTTGTCAATCCCAGTAAACCGAACTCCAGATGTGCACGACTTTTCCGCCCTCATTCATACCCACCCTTCTGAGATTGTAGTGCGAACTCGATGGCGAACGTGAATAGTCGAGCACCTTCGATGCCCGGTAGTCATACACGGCAACCGGCTGGCCAAACCGGGTTCCAATTTCGTCCAGCGTCGCTCCGTGGAGCTTCTTGATCTCCTCGCCCTTCAGCTTCAGGAAGTTCTCGCCATCGCCCATACGGATGGTGTTTGCCGTCGGTTGTGTTTGACCCGAAACGTTCTTCACCCTCCCGCTGACATCAAACGTGAAGATCGTATATGTTCCGTTGCCAACACCACTTTCGGCGAATGAGAGTTGTTCATTGGCGGAGAATATCCATTGCCGAAAAGGCTCCGTGTCGTGAGACGATATAGGGTCGCCGAGTCTGGAAATCACAGCCTCCTGCGTATCGCCCGGTCGTACGGCGCGGAAGGCTTTCTCCGTGTATCCTGCGGCGTATTCAGTATCGAAGCTTGCCCACACGAGGGCAGCAACCACGCTGCCGATCAGCACCGTTCCTGTGACGGTAGCGAGTAGGAACGTGATTCCGAACTCACACCAGGCTGCAAGCCGTGGGAAACTCCGCTTTGCCAAGGCGAGTGCAGCAAGCAGGAGTATGACGATCCCCGGAATGAACAATACCGTCCACCCCGGCCCGATTGAGACACCAAGGAAGAGAAGGGAGAAAGAGCAGGCGAATCCGAGGATTGAAGGTGCTATGCGCCTTTTCCACTTGCGCTCACCAGGTTGCGGTTCTGTACTCATCGTCATTTTCTGACACCGAACGAATAGCGTTTTATCCTCGTGTGACCAGTGTATGCCACCTGCTGTCTGCAAACAAGCGTATTCTTGCGGCATGATAGAATGTGTTGAACGGAGCAGCGGGGTGCTTGGCTGACGGCCTGTGGGCTTGGCTGACTATTTGCTGACAGTTTCAAAAACTGGATAGTCGCTGGCGGCTAATCGGCTGCAAGGCCGGGGGCTGGCCGGTTCAGCCAAGCTGGGCGGAAGAAACGCTAGGCTGGTCCGTAAGATCAGTTTGGGCGGTTACGCAAGGGGCGTCCCTAGCCCGATCGATGTTCTCATAGGTATTTCGCTACCACTTTCATAAAGACATCGCGATAGTACTTCTTCTCTTCAGGTGTCATTAAGTCTTCCGCCTTCTGCCAGTGTTCCAGAGCCTCGTCAAGAAGGCGCATGATCTCATTGTATTTCTTTCCGCTGGGAAGATCTTCCGGGCCCTCAGCGGAGAATTGTGCCCTGAAAAGCGCTGTAGCCGTGTTCCTGATGTCGGTCAGAGTGTAGCCCGAGCCATCGATTCCGAAGTTGCTCGTGCGACCGCCTAGCATCACCCACTCGATATGTGCGGGAATCCTTTCATCCCAATGGCCAATCCTGCCGCCGTGGTGAACTCCGGCAATGAATTGGTTGAACGTCCGTAAGGCCGCAACCATGTGTGGTCGAAGTTTGGAGGCTTTGGCGTAGGCACTCTCTACAACAGGTGCGAGGCGCTCTGCATAAACCGTGTGGATCGTATCCTCCTGCGCCAGACCAATGGGTCCAAACTGGCCGCTTCTCGCCAGTGACTCGCAAACCACTTCTGGCGAGGACTGGGAACATCGCGCACCAGTCATGAGTGGTGAGGCAAGGAGCTTATCTCGCAAATCATCTGCTTGTGCGAGCAACGGCGCAAGGAACGCAATTACCAATGACAATTTTGCTTTCATTCTCATTCAGCGAACGATTCAGCTCACCGATGGCGGCCCTCCGTGACTCCCGAATTGCCAAGCGGCGTCGTGGGGCCGCCATTCGGTGTAGCGCTTGGTTCGCCTTTTGTCGATAGACGTTCAAGATCGGCGAGTCGGCGCCTCAATTGCTCCTTCTCTTCCTCAGCGGAGCGCGGCGGCGTGTCCTCCACAATACGATCGTTGGTGAGGTAAACCCCGCTCATCATTGAGGTCTTCACGTGCGCACGATGGGTCCTGCCATCGCGATCACGATAAACAATCTCATAAATCCGTGATTCCTTCTCGCCGAACCACCCCGGCCCAAACGGGTCCCAACTCCGATCAATCAATTCTCCACCGATCTCTCGAATGTACTGTTCAACGCGGTCTCCGTCGAACGATCCGGCAATCAGGCGAATCACGATCGCAAAGATGATGACTCCGACAACTATGATTACAGGTTCCATGACGATGGCGCTCCAGGCGAACGATTAGCATTTTCTTCCACATGCGGTCAGTGTAAGGCGGTTTTCCATTATGAGCAAGCGGTATTTACCCCGATTTTGCCGCATTGGATGTTGAACGGTACCACGCCTATCTGCCAAAGCCGCAGGTCAACCTGAGCCGGGCTTCCCGACGATAGGCTGCACCTGCTTGATCGCTATCGCTTTCGGTCTGAAGTGCCCGTTGATCGTGAAACCGAATAAAACATCCTCTTCCTGCGTCCCGCCCCCAATGTTATGAATCACCAATGGGGTTCCGGTGGGCGTCTTCTTGTTGGAGACGATGCCTATGTGAGGAAGCCCATTGGCGAGCTTCCATGTCACAATGTCACCCGGCAGGTAATCGGTGGCATTCGTGCTGACATCGAGGGCCCATCCTGAGCGTCGAAAGAAGCACGCCAGGTTGGGCACACGCCGGTGATCGATATTCGAATCAGGTTTCTTCAATCCCCAGTTCTGCGGGTAGTCCTTGAAGGATCGGTTCATGTCCTCATGCACCCATTGCTGAAGGTCGATCTTCTGATCCCGCAGGGCCCGCACAATGACATCACAGCAGACGCCCGTCGCCTTCGGCACGTCGCCGCCCGGATAGGCCAGCTTCCTGTAGGAGCCATCATAGTGAGTGGTTACGCCAATTTGAGACCGGGCAGCGGCAACGAGCTGCGTGGCGTCAAATCCAGAGTCGGCATGGCTTGTAAGGGCCAGCAGCGCAAACATTGTGCATGTCATGGCCTTCATTGGCATCAGCGAACGATGACTTCTAGTAGACGTTGGCCGTTTGGCTAACGGTACGCTACAAAGTTTTGTTCCCTTTTCTTGGTTTGTTATTCTTTGAATCCGAAAGTTCTTGAGCGGTTATGCCTATTAATTGAGAAATCCAGTCTCTATCTTCAAATTTGTCTTCAACGAGAAAATACAACTTGGCTCCAGGATATGGAGGAGCTTCAACAGGTTTGCCAATATAGATTCTTCCCTTGCCGGTCGGCTTTACGAAAAGCTGATTGTCGCAAATAAGCGCGATAACTTTGCCATCACAATATAGGGCGTATTCCCCAAACATCTTTTTAAAAGTAATAAAACCTGCATCGCCCATTTGGTCGACTACAAAATCGACGAATTCCTTGTCGGAGGCCATTTTAA